>NZ_JBJLSJ010000032.1:0-56053 GCF_050871975.1 Kineococcus rugosus
GCTTCCAGGTCTGGGCGACCCCGGGCTCGACCGCGACCCGCGTCAGCCGCGCGGGAGCCCCCGCCCCCGCCGCGCCCCCCCGCCGCCCCCCCCCCCCGGGCCGCTCACCGCTCGGCGGCGGCGACGGCCTCCAGGACCTGCGCCAGCCCGTCCTCGCCGACGGTGCCGGTGACGTCGTCGGCGGCGGCCTTGACCTCCTCGGGGGCGTTGCCCATGGCGACGCCGCGACCGGCCCACCGGAGCATCTCGACGTCGTTGCGGCCGTCGCCGACGGCCAGGGTGCGGCCCCGGGCGACGTCGAGCCGCATCCGCACCTCCTCCAGCGCGCTGGCCTTGGTGACGCCGTCGGGGGCCAGGTCGAGCCAGGCGGTCCAGCCGACGGAGTAGGCGACGCCGTGCAGGCCGACGTCGTCGACGAGGCGGGAGAACTCCGCGGAGGTGTGCTCGGGGCTGCGGATGATGACGCGCATGACGGGTTCGGAGAACAACTCGTCGAACGGCACGATCGTCATCTCGCCGGTGAGCTCGCCCTCGGGGAACGGGGCGGTCAGCTTGTACCCGCGGCCGAGGACCTCGACGGCGAACAACCCGGCCGGCAGGTGCTCGCGCAGCAGTTCGGCGACCCCCGACGGGTCGAAGGTGTGCAGCGACACGACGCGGTACCCCTCGGGTTCGGCCGGGTCGAGCTGGACCGTCACCGCCCCGTTGGAGCACACCGCGAAACCGCGGTGCAGGCCGAGCCGCTGCAGGACCGGCAGCGTGCCGTGCAGCGAGCGGCCGGTGGCGACGACGACGTGCGCGCCGGCGTCGTCGACGCTCCGCACGGCGTCGCGGACGCGGTCGGACATCGACTCGTCCAGGTCGACGACGGTCCCGTCGACGTCGAGCGCGACCAGCACGCCCTGAAGGCCCCCACTCACGTTCGGCACCCTACGGGGTGACCGGGGCACCGGGCCCGCCGAGACGGCGACGGCACCCGTTCAGCCGACCGGCGTGAGGACGTCCAGGCCGAGGAAGGGCTGCAGCGCAGCGGGGACCCGCACCGAGCCGTCGGGCTGCTGGTGGTTCTCCAGGATCGCGACGATCCAGCGGGTCGTCGCCAGGGTCCCGTTCAGGGTCGCGACCGGGCGCGTCCCCGGGCCGTCCTCCAGGCGCTCGCGCACCCCGAGGCGGCGGGCCTGGAACGTGGTGCAGTTCGAGGTGGAGGTGAGTTCGCGGTAGGCGCCCTGGGAGGGGACCCACGCCTCGCAGTCGAACTTGCGCGCGGCCGAGGTGCCGAGATCACCTGCGGCGGTGTCGATGACCCGGTACGGGACCTCGATCGCGGCGAGCACCTCCTTCTCGAGGTCCAGCAGCCGCCGGTGCTCGGCGGCGGCGTCCTCGGCGCGGCAGTACGAGAACATCTCCACCTTGTGGAACTGGTGGACGCGGATGATGCCGCGGGTGTCCTTGCCGTAGGAGCCGGCCTCGCGGCGGTAGCACGCCGACCAGCCCGCGTACCGCTTCGGCCCGGCGGACAGGTCGAGGATCTCGTCGGCGTGGTACCCGGCGAGCGCGACCTCGCTCGTCCCGGTGAGGTAGAGGTCGTCCTCCTCCAGGTGGTACACCTCGGCCGCGTGGGCGCCGAGGAACCCGGTGCCCGCCATGACCTCCGGCTTCACCAGCGTCGGGGTGATCATCGGGGTGAAGCCGTTCTCGACGGCCTTGGCGACGGCCAGGTTCAGCAGCGCCAGTTCCAGGCGCGCCCCGACGCCGGTGAGGAAGTAGAACCGCGACCCGGAGACCTTCGCGCCGCGCTCGGTGTCGATGGCGCCGAGCAGCTCGCCGAGTTCGAGGTGGTCGCGCCAGGCGTCCAGGCCCTCGGGCAGCTGCGGCGGGGTGCCGACCTCCTCGACGACGACGTAGTCGTCCTCGCCGCCGGCCGGGACGCCGTCCTCGACGACGTTGGGGATGGCGCGCAGCGCGGCGTCGAACTCGGCGCCGACGGCGACGGACGCGGCCTCGGCGGCCTTGACCCGCTCGGCCAGTTCCCTGACGCCGGCGAGGACCTTCTGCTTCTCCTCGCCCTTGGCGGCGGCGACCTCCTTGCCGCGGGACTTCTGCTCGGCGCGCAGCTGCTCGAACTCGGCGATGGCGGTGCGGCGGCGCGCGTCGAGGTCCAGCACCCGGTCGACGGCGGCCTCGTCCTCGCCGCGGGCCCGCTGGCTGGCGCGGACGACGTCCGGTTCGTCCCGAAGGAGTCGCAGGTCGATCACGGCACGACACTAACCGGTCGTCCCCGGCGCGTCCGACCCGATTCCCGCGGCGGGGCGGTGGCGGGGGGGCCGGTAGCTTGGCCGGATGACGCCGGGCGAACTCCTCGACACCGGCGTGCTCGCCGTCGTCCTCGCGCTGCTGTGCGTCGTGACCCTGGCGCTGCTGGCGCGCGAGCGCCGCACGACCCGCCGGCTGCGCACGCAGCAGGTCCCCCCGACGTCGCCGCGCTCGGACCCGGCCCGGCAGCGGCGGGCGGCGATCGTGGTGAACCCGTCGAAGTTCACGGGCCTGGACGAGGACGCGCTGCGGCGGCGGCAGGCGTACGTGGCGGCGGTGTTCCGCTCGCACGGCTGGGACGACCCGCTGTGGCTGGAGACGACGCCGACCGAGCACGGGCAGCGGCAGGCGCGCGAGGCGGTGGCGGCCGGGGTCGAGGTCGTGGTGGCGGCCGGCGGGGACGGCACGGTGCGGGCGGTGGGCGAGGGCCTGGCGGGGACGTCGACGCCGATGGCGCTGCTGCCGGCGGGGACGGCGAACCTGCTGGCGCGCAACCTGGACGTGCCGCACACGGACCTGGCGGCGGCGCTGGACCTGGTGTTCTCGGCGCGGGACCAGCGGGTCGACGTGGGCTGGCTGGAGGTGGACCGCAGCGGCCGGGACGCCGAGCCGGAGCGGCACCTGTTCCTGGTGATGGCGGGGCTGGGGTTCGACGCGGCGATGATGGCCGGGGTCGAGGACCGGCTGAAGGCGCGGCTGGGGTACGGGGCGTACGTGGTCTCGGGGGCGCGGGCGCTGTGGGGCCCGCAGGCGAAGGTGCAGATCTCGGTGGACGGCGGGGCGCCGGCGGCGGCGCGGACCCGGGCGGTCATCGTGGGCAACTGCGGCAAGCTGACGCGGCAGCTGGTGCTGATGCCGGACGCCGAGATCGACGACGGGTTCCTGGACGCGGTGGTGCTCTCCCCGCGCGGCGGGATCGGGTGGGGCGAGGTGGCGTGGGCGATCGCGACGCGGGACCGGCGGGGTCAGCGGCGGGTGCAGCACCTGCGCGGGCGGCGCTTCGAGGTCCGCTCCGGCGAGCCGCAGGAGGTGGAGCTGGACGGGGACCCGATCGGGCCGGCCCACCGGATCACGCTGTCGGTGGAGCCGGGGGTGCTGCTGGTGCGGTGCCCGCCGCTGCACACCCCCGAGGGCCCCTGACGGCACCCCGGGGGCGCGCCCCGGGGTGCGGGCTCAGGAGGCGGACCCGGCGCGCAGCCGGTCGAGCCAGTCCTGGGCGGCGGCGAAGTCGGCCTCGGTGGGCCCGGTGCCGGTGACGGTGCGGCCGCCGTCGGCGCGGGGGTAGCTGCCGACGAAGCGGACGCGCTCGCACACGCGGTGCAGCCCCATGAGGGCCTCCCCGACGCGGGCGTCGGTGACGTGGCCGTCGCAGTCGATGGAGAAGCAGTACCGGCCCAGGGCGTCGCCGGAGGGGCGCGACTCGATGCGGGTGAGGTTGATGCCGCGGGTGACGAACTGCTCCAGGGCCTCGACGAGCGCGCCGGGGCGCTCCTCGCGCAGGAAGACGACCAGGGACGTCTTGTCGTCGCCGGTGGGGGCGGGCACGGCCTCGACCCCGGGCCGGGAGAGCAGGACGAACCGGGTCTGGGCGCCCTCGCGGTCCTCGATGCGCTCGGCGAGGACGTCCAGGCCGTGCCGGGCGGCGGCGAAGGGCGCGCAGATGGCGCCCTCGAACCCGGCGGGCTCGCCGCCGGCGACCTCGTCGGCCAGGGACTGCGCGGAGGCGGCCGTGGAGGTCGCGGGCACGTAGGAGGCGCCGGGCAGGTTGGCGTGCAGCCAGCGGCGGACCTGCGCGTAGGCGTGGGAGTGGGTGCTGACGCGGGTGACGTCCTGCAGGCGCACCCCGGGCCGCGCGGCGAGCACGAAGGTCACGGGGATGACGACCTCGGCGACGACGACCAGGGGGTCGCCGACGGCGAGCCCGTCGAGGGTGGCGGGCACGCCGCCCTCGACGGAGTTCTCGATCGGGACGCACCCGACGTCGGCCGCCCCGGTGCGCACGGCGTCGATGGTCGCGTCGACGCTGGGCATCGCGACCGCCGGGGCGTCACCGGTGACGGTCCGCAGGGCGGCTTCGGAGAAGGTCCCGACCGGACCGAAGAACGCGTAGCGCAGCACGGTCAGGAACAGTAGCCCCCGGTGGTGGTCGGGTCCCCCGCGGTCAGCCCGCCCTGCGCAGCTTGCGCTTGTCGGTGCGCTCGGCCCAGATGGCGTCGCGCTGGTCCTCGGTCAGCCCGCCCCAGACCCCGTAGTTCTCGCGGTGCGTCAGGACGTGCTGGCGGCACTGCCGCAGCACGGGACACTCGGCGCAGATCGCCAGGGCCGCGGCGTCGCGGTGCTGGCGGGCTGCGCCCCGTTCGAGCTCGGGGTGGAAGAAGAGCTCGGAGTCGGCGTCGCGGCAGGCCCCGGAGAGCTGCCACTCCCACGCCTCGACCGTGGGTCGCAGGCCCTTGCTCGTCTCGCTCACTGTTGCCCCCCTCGGTTGGTCACGTGGACCTGTCTTGCCCTGAGGGGAGAAAATCTAAACGCTATGCGATCGATCCGTCACTAGCTGTGATTGCCGAGGGGTGTGTCGCACCACCAGCCGCCACAGCACCACCACCGACGCGCACGCCCACCACAGGTTCCCGTTCTGCACGGCCCGCGCCACCACGACCGGCACGCTCCGCTCGGCGAGGAGGTTCGCCCCCCACCACGGCCACGCCACCCACAGCAGCACCAGACCCACGACCGCCGCCACCACGCGGGCCCGCACCCGGGCGTCACCCACCAGCGCCCCGAGCACCACCACGCCCCACAGGTAGTGGTGCAGCCACGACACCGGCGAGACCAGGAGCGCGACCAGCCCGCACGCCGCGACCTCCCCCACCAGGTCCCCGCGCCGGTGCAGCGCCCGCGCCAGCGCGAACCCCGCGACCGCCGCGGCCGCCGCCAGCACCCCCCACACCAGCACCGTCGCCCCGTCCGACAGGTACAGCCGGAGCACGAACCCGCGCAGCGACTGGTTGGAGGACCCCGCGTTCGGGCCGAGCCGGTCGGAGTTCAGCAGCGCCGACGTCCAGAACTCCAGCGACCCCTCCGGGGCCACCAGGAACGTCGCGACCGTCACCGCCACCGCCGCCGCCACCGCGTTGCGCAGCTCCCGCCACTGCCGCGTCACCGCCAGGTGCACCAGGAACACCCCCGGCGTCAGCTTGACCGCCACCGCGACGCCGATGAGCGACCCCCGCGGCCAGCGGACCGTGAAGCGCCCCACCCGCAGCCCCTCGGACCCCTTCACCAGGTCCAGCAGGCACAGCGTCACCAGGACCGCGTTGACCTGCCCGAAGCGGATGTTCTCCCCCACCGGCGAGATCCACACGCACGCCGCCGCGACCAGCCCCTGCGCCAGCCCCGCGAACCGGCCCGCGCGCGCCAGCAGCGGGCCGAACGCCAGCCCCACGACCACCCACAGCAGGCACAGCTGGAACGCCGTCCACACCCAGCCCGCCACCGCCCACGGCATCAGCGCCAGCGGGATCGACAGGACCGCCGAGAACGTGGGGTACGTGAACGGCAGCAGCTGCGGGACCTCGGTCTCGAACTGGTACACCGGCCGCCCCAGCAGCAGCGACCGCCCCGCCTCCCGGTACACCTCCAGGTCGACCTGCCACTGGTCGTCGGGGTAGGCGACGAGGTAGCGGTGCACGATCGGCGCGACGGCCACCAGGAGCACCACCACCCCCAGCCACCGCCACGCAGCAGTCCGTGAGGTCCCCTGGCTCAGCACCCCCCGATCCTCCCCCAGCAGCACACGGGTCCCGACCACCACCGCCCCTAGCCTGTGACGGTGCCCCACCCCAGCGCGACCCCGCCCCCCGCCCACCCCCTGCGGCGGGTGACCGTCCTGTCGGCCGTCCTGGCCGTGCTCGGGGCGCTGCTCGGGATCGGCACGGGGGTCGGGGCCGGGACCGCGCAGGCCGCCACGACCACCGACCGCGCCCCCCTCGTCCTCGTCGGGTTCTCCGGCGTCCGCTGGAGCGACGTGTCCGCGCAGGCCACCCCCGCGCTCGCCTCGATGACGTCCGGCGCGATCGGCACCGTCGCCGTCCGCAGCGTCTTCACCGCCGCCTGCCCCGCCGACGGCTGGCTCGGCCTGTCCGCCGGCCGGCGCGCCACCGACTTCGACGGCACCTCCGCTGAGCACGTCGGCGCCCCCTGCGCACCGGTCGCCGCCCCGGTCGACGGGGTGCAGCCCGACTTCGCCGAGTACCGGCGCACCGCCGAGGGCGACACCTTCAGCGCCGTCCCCGGCACCCTGGGCCGGGCCCTGGCCGAGGCCGGCACCCGCACCCTGGCCGTGAACCCCGGCGCCTCGATCGCGCTGGCCGGCACCACCGGGGCCGTCCCGTCGTACGTCGCGGCGAGCACGCCCGCCGAGATCGGCGGCGTCGTCCAGGACGCCCTGGAGACCGGCGCGCAGGTCGTCGTCGTCGACGCCGGCACCGTCCGCGACCCCGCCGACCTGCCCGCGCGCGAGACGCCGCCGGCCGCCTCGCGCGCCGAGCAGGTCGCCGCCGTCGACGCCGCCGTCGCCGCCGTCCAGCGCGCGGTCGCCGGCTCCACCGGCACCGGCGCCACCACCCTGCTCGCCGTCTCCCTCGCCGACGCCGGCCGGACCGCCCACCTGCAGTTCGGCGCCGCCACCGGCCCGCAGCCCGGCGGCGGGAGCTACGAGGGGTTCCTCGGCTCCCGCTCCACCCGCCAGACCGCGATCGTCCAGACCACCGACCTCACCCCCACCGTCCTGGCCCTGGCCCTCGGCTCCGACCACGGCACCCCCGGGCTCGTCGGCGCCCCCGTGACCAGCACCGACGCCGACACCGGCGCCGCCGCCCGGGAGCTGAAGGTCCGCGACCTCGACGCCGCCGCGCAGGCCGTCCAGCCCCTCGTCGGGCCGTTCTTCACCGTCTGGGGCGCCTCGCAGATCGTCCTGTACGCCGTCGCGACCCTCGCGCTGCGCAAGGCCTGGGGCGGCCCGGCCGGCCGCCGCCGCGTCCTGGCCTGGCTGCGCGCGCTGACCGTCGTGTTCGGGGCCGTGTGCGCCTCCACCTTCCTGGCCAACACGATCCCCTGGTGGCGCCACGGCGACAGCACCGGCGACCACCTGCTCGCCGTGACCGGGGCCGTGGCCCTGTACGTCGCCGTCATCACGGCGCTGGCGCTGCTCGGCCCGTGGCGGCGCGCGGCCCTGGGTCCCCTCGGGTTCGTCGGGTTCGTCACCGCCGCCGTCCTGGCCGTGGACTGCGCCACCGGCTCCCGGCTCATCACCTCCAGCCTCAACGGCCTGCAGCCGGTCGTCGCCGGCCGCTTCTACGGCCTGGGCAACCAGCAGTTCGCGCTGTTCGCGACCGGGGCGCTGCTGTTCACGATCGCCGTCGCCGACCGGCTCGTGCGCGACCGCCGCCGCCGGGCCGCCGTCGTCCTCGTCGCCGTCGCCGGGCTGCTCGCCACCTACGTCGACGGCGTCCTGGGCTCGGACTTCGGCGGCCCACCGGCGATCCTGCCCGCGTTCGGGCTGCTGGCCCTCGTCGTGGCCGGGGTGCGGATCACCTGGCGGCGGGTCCTGCTCATCGGCGGCGCGACCGTCCTGGCGCTCGCGGCGATCTCCGTGGCGGACTGGCTGCGGCCCGTCGACGACCAGACCCACCTGGGCCGGTTCGTGCAGACCCTGGTCGACGGCGGGGCCTGGCAGGTCGTGGAGCGCAAGGCCGCGCAGAACCTGCGGATCCTGTACGGCAACTGGCTGCTGAGCCTGGTCCTGGCGCTCGCGGCGGTGTTCATCGCGTTCGTGCTGGCGCGGCCGAGGGTGCTGGGCGTCTCGGTGCTGGAGCGCGCCTACGAGCGGCACCCGGTGCTGCGGCCGGGGCTGGCCTGCCTGCTGGTGCTGCTGGCGGTGGGGTTCGCGGTGAACGACTCGGGGGCGGCAGTGCCGGCGGTGGGGGCGATGCTCGCGGTGCCGCTGCTCATCGCGTGCGTCACCCGGGTGCTGGACGAGGCGCCGGAGGTGGCCGGGGCGGGTGAGCGGGCGCGGGTGTGAGGCGGGGGCGGTGGTTCGCCGGGGTTACAGTTGTTGCGAACCGTTCCCATCGTCAGGAAGCCGCCGCATGCTGTCGCGCCGTTCGTCCCTCGCCCTCGCCACCGCCCTGACCGCCGCACTCACCCTCGGCGCCTGCGGCGGCGACGACACCGACGCGGGCACCGGCACGACGGGAGCCACCGCCGGCGGCGACGGCCTGAGCGTCGTCGCCTCCACGAACGTCTACGGCTCCATCGCCGAGGCCGTCGCCGGGGACGCCGCCACCGTCACCTCGATCATCGACGACCCCAGCGCCGACCCGCACAGCTACGAGGCGAACACCCGCACCCAGCTGGAGCTGTCCCGGGCGACCGTCGTCATCGAGAACGGCGGCGGGTACGACGACTTCGTCGACACCATGCTCGACAGCGCCGGCTCCGACGCCACCGTCCTGAACGCCGTGGAGATCTCCGGCAAGACGGCCGCCGCGGGCGAGGAGCTCAACGAGCACGTCTGGTACGACGTCGAGACCGTCCGGAAGGTCGCGCAGGAGCTGGAGGCGACCCTCGCGCAGGCCTCCCCCGACGACGCGGACACCTTCGCGGCCAACCTGGCGACCTTCGAGGCCGGCCTCGACACCCTGGAGCAGAAGATCCAGACCGACCGGGCCGCCACCCAGGGCCAGCCCGTCGCGATCACCGAGCCCGTCCCCGGGTACCTGCTCGACGCCCTCGGCACGACGAACGCCACCCCCGAGGAGTTCTCCGAGGCCATCGAGGAGGAGAGCGACGTGCCCGTCGACGTCCTCCAGCAGACCCTGGCACTGTTCACCCAGCAGCAGGTGCGCGCGCTCGTCCACAACGAGCAGACCACCAGCCCGCAGACCGAGCAGGTGCTGCGGGCGGCGCAGGACGCGGGGATCCCCGCGGTGCCGGTGACCGAGACGCTCCCCGAGGGCGAGGACTACACGACGTGGATGACGCAGAACGTCGACGCGATCACGGCGGCGTTGGCGCGGCCGTGACCCCCGCGCTGCGCCTGGCGGGCGCCTCGCTGGCCTACGGCGACCGGCGCCTGTGGTCCGGCCTCGACCTCGACGTCGCCCCCGGCGAGTTCATCGCCGTCCTCGGCGCCAACGGCGCCGGCAAGTCCAGCCTCCTGAAGGTCCTCCTCGGCCAGCAGCCCCTCGAGCGCGGCACCGTCGAGGTCGGCGGGCGCCCCGTGCAGCGCGGCAGCCGCCGCATCGGCTACGTCCCGCAGCAGAAGGGCCTGGACCCCGACACCCCACTGCGCGCCCGCGACTTCGTGCGCCTCGGCCTCGACGGCCACCGGTGGGGACCGCTGCTGCCCTCGCGCCGGGCCCGGCACGCCGTCGACCGCGTCCTGGAGGCCGTCGGGGCCACCGCCTACGCCGACGCCCCCGTCGGGCGCCTGTCCGGCGGTGAGCAGCAGCGGCTGCGGGTCGCGCAGAGCATCGTCGGGGACCCCGACGTCGTGCTCGCCGACGAGCCGCTGCTGTCCCTGGACCTGCACCACGCCGCCTCGGTCAGCGCGCTGCTGCACGAGTCCCGCGTGCGCACCGGCGCCGCGGTGGTCTTCGTGACGCACGACGTGAACCCCGTCCTGCCCTACGCCGACCGGGTCCTGTACCTCGCCGCCGGCCGGTTCCGCGTCGGCACCCCCGACGAGGTCATGAACTCCCGGACGCTCAGCGACCTGTACGGCTCCCCCGTCGAGGTGCTCCGGTCCAACGGCCGCCTGCTCGTCGCCGGCGGGGCCGCCCCCAGCGACCACCCGCACGCGCACGAACAGGAAGCCTCGTGAACATCTCCTGGGAGAAGGTCTTCGACTTCTCCGACTACGGCGCCCTGCTGGCGCTGGTCCACAACTCCCTGTACGCCGGGGCGCTGCTGGGGCTCATCGGCGGCCTCGTCGGGGTGTTCATCGTCGCCCGCGACCTGCCGTTCGCCGTGCACGGCACCGCCGAGCTCAGCTTCGCCGGGGCCGCGTTCGCGCTGCTCATCGGCGCCGACGTCGTCGCCGGGTCCCTGGTGGGGTCCGTCCTGGCCGCCGGCCTGTTCGGCGTCCTGGGCAACCGGGCCCGCGAGCACAACTCCGCGATCGGCGTCCTCATGCCGTTCGGCCTGGGGCTGGGCGTGCTGTTCCTGGCCCTGTACGAGGGGCGCGCCGCGAACAAGTTCGGGCTGCTGACCGGCCAGATCGTCGCCGTCGACAACCCGCAGCTGGTGTCCCTGGCGGTGCTGTCCGTCGTCGTCCTCGTCGCGCTGGTCGTCATGTGGCGCCCGCTGCTGTTCGCGAGCCTGGACCCCGACGTCGCCGCCGCCCGCGGCGTGCCGGTGCGGTTCCTGTCCCCGGCGTTCATGCTGGTCCTGGGCCTGGCCGTCGCGATGAGCGTGCAGATCGTCGGCGCGCTGCTCGTGCTGGCGCTGCTCGTGACGCCCGCCGCGGCCGCGACCCGGGTCAGCTCCTCCCCGTTCGTCGTGCCGCTGCTGTCGGTGGCGTTCGCGCTGACGGCGATGGTCGGCGGGATGCTGCTGGCGATCGGCTCCTCGGTGCCGATCAGCCCGTACGTGACGACGGTGTCGTTCACGATCTACCTCGTGTGCCGCCTCGTGGCCCGTCTGCGGCGCCCCGCGAAGCGGCCCGAACCGGCTCGTCCCGTCGTCGCCGAGGTCGCCTGACCCGTCCCCGCGCCCGGCCCCGCGCCCGGCGAAGGGCCACCGCGGCGCCCTGCCCGAGCGCGACCAGGGTGAACGCCCCCGCGACCACCCGGTCCAGGACCCCGCCACCGCGCAGCGCCAGGCTCCACCAGGCCAGGGCGAGCGCCGCCCACGCCAGGACCCACCAGCGGTCCAGGACACCCCCGGGGGCGTCGGCGCGCCGGCGCGCGGCGGGTCGGGGGTCCACGGCCCCGAGCCTGGACCCGGTGGCCCGCGCGGCGCCTCGCCCGCCCGGCGCGGGCCGGGTCCGCCGATGGTCGCGGTCCCGCCCGGACCCCCGCCCCGACCCCCGCCAGTAGCCTCGGCGCATGCCGCACCTGTTGCACCTGGACTCCTCCGCCGACCTCGCGACGTCGCGGTCGCGGGCCATCACCGCCGCCTTCGCCCAGGTGTGGACCGCCCGCGGGGACGACTTCACCGTCACCCACCGCGACCTGCACCGCGACCCGCTGCCGCACTTCGCGACGAACGAGCAGCACTGGCCCGCCGCCGACCGCCTGCCCGGGGCGCAGGTGCCCGCCGACCAGGACGCGCTGACCGCGGCCATCCACGCCGAGCTGCTCGCCGCGGACGTCCTGCTCGTGGGGGCGCCGCTGTACAACTACACGGTCCCCTCCACGCTGAAGGTGTGGCTGGACCACGTCCACATCCCCGGCGCGCTCGCCGGGGCGGGCACCCAGCCGCTGGCGGGCCGGCCCGCCGTCGTCGTCAGCTCCCGCGGCGCCACGTACGACGCGGGCACCGAGACCGAGGGCTGGGACCACGGCGTCCCGGTGCTGAAGATCGTCCTGGGCAACTCCCTGGGGATGGACGTGCACGTCGTGCAGACCAGCGCGACGCTGGCCGACCGGCTGCCCGAGCTGGCGGAGCTGAAGGACCGCGGGGCGGCGGAGTTCGAGGCGGCGCAGGCGGCGGCGCGGGAGCTGGCCGCGACGCTCTGACCGGTCAGGCCACGTGCTGGTCGAACTCCACGACGGCACCGAGGTCACCGAGGAACCGCACGAACGGTGAGGGGAGGACGAAACTCGTCCTCCCCTCACCGTCCGCGATCGTCACGTCCTGCGTGATCGCGAAGTGGAGGGGACACCCAGCCAGACGCAGGGCGGTGAAGCTGCTCTCCGCAGGCTGGAGCCGCTGCCACAGCCGCGACACCACCTGCTCCGTCGGCTCGTCGTGAGCACCGATCTCCTGCAGTGCCCACTGGCTGAAGTACCGTCGGCCCCCGGGAGCACCCTCGTCGTCCGTGACGTCCAGATCGCGCTCCACGTCACCCGGGAACCCGGCCAGTCCTCGCAACCGGGACAAGGGCAGCGACCTGCTGGTGGCCCGCAGGTACGTGCGCACGGCGGCCACGTCAGCACTCCTCCCCGAGGTCGGTACGCCCGCCCCCTCCGACCGTGGAGCTCACTGCGGGTCGTCGCGGCGAGGACGAGGGCGGCGAGGGTTCTCCTGCGACTCCTCACCGGGTGGCAGCGGAACGCGCACCACCCCCTCCTGCCCCCTCGCCGCCAGCAGCAGCGTGTCCGAGAGGTGTTCCACCGCCGCCTTCGGGCAGCCGACGCGCATCCAGTGCTCAGCGCGCGAGAGCACGAGGGTGGCCTCGGTCAGAGCCGCCGCGAGTCGCGACGCCTCGTCCGGCTCCAGGGAGACGGTGACCACGGAGCCCCGGCGTTCCACGTCCACCACCCACTCCTACCCGGTCCGTCGGGCGGGTGCACGGCCGACTCCGGGGACCTTCACCCATCACCGAGCCACACCGCCCACGCTCCTGCCCGGGAGCAGGCAGCCGCCCGCATCCCGGACGGGTGACGGATCGACGTCCCTCGCCCAGGTGGCGGACGAGCACGCGGACGTCCTCGTCCGGGTCGTGGACCACCAGGCACCCGTGCCGCAGCGGCAGGGCTTCCCGGTGCAGGACGTGTGGGAACGGCCGGTGCGGTTCTCCGCGCCACACCGTCACCTCCACGAGGACCCGCGCCTGCCGTCCTCGGGAGCGGGTCGGTGGCCTCTCAGCGAGCACCCCGTTCCTCCTCCGTCAGGAGGCGGAGCGCCTCGGCCCGCTTCTCGGCGACGCACCCCTCGAGGTCCCGGTCGTAGTCCTCGCACTCGTCGCGCCACTCGACCAGGAGACGCTCGACGCTCGCGAGACTCCGCGCGTAGCCCGGGCCCGCGCCACCGCCCCTCGACCGCTCGTCGACGCCGTGGAGGTGCTGGAGACCGCTCCCCAGCACCAGGTCTTCCGGGTGGGGGAGGTCGGACTCGACCCACCTCGCCGCCCAGTCGTGCGCCTCCTCGCGACCGACGCGGCCCTCGAGGACCTGCCGCCACCGCCGGTCCACCTGCTCCCGGGTCGGCCAGGAACCGGGTCCGGTCGCTCCTGCGTCAGGACCGGTCACAGCGCTCCAGCTCCCTGTCGATCGCAGGCGGCACCGTCCCAGCGGTTCGCGTCACGTTCCCGCCCTCTCGGATCGACAGGTCCCGGATCACCACACCACACGTACCGCCACCGTCGGCGGGGACCTCGGCGGCACCGCCGCGCTCCGGTGCGCTCGTGGGATCGGACAGCGGTCGACGGGGTGGTGATCAGCGGTCACCCGCCCAGCCGGTCGCGCAGCAGCACCACCCCGTCGCCCTCCAGCGCGTCCAGCCCGGCGGGGCGGCCGGACACGGCGAGCAGCAGGTCCAGGTCGGGGCCGCGCACGACCGGGCCGGACCCCCGGGTCCACCCCGAGCCGGTGGCCTCCAGCCGCAGCCCGGCCGTGCGGCGCGGTCCGCCGAGGAACCGGCTGGCGGCGACGTGCTCCAGGCTGGCGGCGACCACCTCCGGCGGGGAGGTGTGGACCAGGCCGAGGGGGCGGGCGACGTCCTGGCCGTGGATCACCAGGTCCATGAGGGGGTCCATCGGCGCGCTGCCGGGGAACCGGCGGTTCGAGGCGGCGCTGCGGCGCAGCAGGTCCACGAGGTCGGCGGGGGTGTGCCGGGTGACCCGGTCCTGCGCGAGGTCCACCTCCATCCGGTCGAAGTCCCCCCGGGCGCGCAGGGCCGCGCGGGCCAACGACGGCAGCGTGAGGCGGGTCGTCACGGTGAGGTGCGCGACGACGTGCGCGACCGTCCACCCCGCGCACAGCGACGGCGTGGCCCACCGGTGCTCGTCGAGGCCGTCGGCGAGGTCGGCCAGGCGGAGGCGTTCGGCCGCGACGGCCGCGTCGATCCGGGTCCGGGTCAGGGCGTCCACGTCCTGGAGGACCGGGGCGGGGTGCGGGACTGAGCGCTCAGGGCACGATCGCGTCGACGTACCCGCCGTCGACGCGGACCGCGGCGCCCGTCGTCGCCGAGGCCAGCGGGGAGGCGAGGTAGCAGACCATGTTCGCGATCTCCTCGGGTTCGATGAACCGTCGCAGCAGGGACTGCGGCCGGTGCTTGGTCATGAACTCCCGCTGGGCGTCCTCCCAGGGGCCGTCACCGACGAGGTCGCGGACGAAGGTCTCGACGCCGCCGGTGTGCGTGGGCCCGGCGAGGACGGAGTTCACGGTGACGCCGGTCCCGGCGGCGGCCTTGGCGAACCCGCGGTGCACGCCGAGCAGCGCGGTCTTGGAGACGCCGTAGTGGATCATCTCGGCGGGGGTGACGACGGCGGAGTCGCTGGAGATGTACTGGACCCGCCCCCAGCCCTTCGCGGTCATGCCCGGCAGGTAGTGCCGGGTGAGCCGGACGGCGGTGAGGACGTTCGTCTCGAAGTAGCGCCGCCACTCGTCGTCGCTGATGTCGAGCGGGTCGGCGTGGCCGAAGATGCCGAGGTTGTTGACGAGGACGTCGACCTCGGGGACGGCGGCGACGAGGTCGGAGTGCCCCTCGACGGTGGTGAGGTCGCCGCGGACGCTGCGGACGTCCCCGTCGAGGGTGGCGGCCGCCGCCGCGAGCCGGTCGTCGTCGCGGCCGGTGATCACCACCGCGGCCCCGCAGGCGCTCAGACCCTGCGCGATGGCCAGGCCGATGCCGGAGCTGGAGCCGGTGACGAGGGCGGTCTTCCCGGTGAGATCGATGCGCACGCGCCCTTCCTACCGGCCGGGGCGGGGTCCGGCACCTCGCGGCCGGTCAGCCCGGTCAGGCAGGTGCGAGGTCGACCTCGACGGCGGCGCCGTCGAGGAACTCACCCACCGCTCCACCTCCGACGAGCCCGACACCGACGGGACGCAGGGGTTCACCGTGCACGTTGTCACCGGCGCCGCGGACCCGTTCTGGATCGGACCGGACGTGCTGGAACTGCCGGACGCCGGGCCGCCCGTGCTGCACCCGCTGCACCCACTGCTCACCCAGCTCGACGAGGACCTCGGCGAGCGCCTCAACGCGGGGGCCCGCGGCACCGACCGCGCCGAGCACCACGCCCTGGTGACCGAGCGCCTCACGGGTTTCGTCGCGGCGCACGGGACGGCCCGGGACCCGGGCGAGCACGCCCGGCGCCTGGCGGCCTGCTGCCGAACGTGCTGCCGCACGCGGTGGGGTCGGCCGCCTCCTTCGACCTGCCGGGGTGGAACGGGTGCACGCTCACCGACGACGCGCCGGACGTGGTGTTCATCCTGGCGGCGAACTCCCCAGTCGAGCTGGGGATCGGGCGGGGAGTCGGTGCCGCACCCGCCGACGGCGACGTTCCCCCACGTGTCAGCGCTGCCCTGAGGTCAGCGCCTTCGCGAACCACAGCTGGGCGTGCGGGTTGTCGTTGTAGGGCTCGACCTCGACGAACCCCGCGGACCGGTACAGGCCGAGCGCGGCGGTCAGTTCGCCGTGGGTGTCGAGCACGACCCGGGCGGCGCCGCGGGCCCGGGCCCAGTCCTCGCACCAGGTCAGCAACCGCCGGCCGAGACCCAGACCGCGGGCGCGGCCGGTGACGTAGAGGCGCTTGACCTCGACGGACCCGTCGGCCAGTTCCCGCACCCCGACGCAGCCCAGGGGTTCGCCGTCGCGGACGGCGACGACGAACGACCCGCCGGGCGGCACCAGGTCCACGAGGTCGCCCGGCGGCGCGCCGTCCTCGTCCGCGGGCAGGTCGGCGATCCGGGAGGCCTCCGCCCAGAACGCCGAACGCAGGAACCGCCCGGCGTCCCCGCCGGGCGGTTCCTCCTGCAACCTCACGCCGTCCACGCGGCCATGGTGCCGCTCAGCCCTGGCGGGCCTTCCACCGGGGGTTGCGCTTGTTGACGACGAACACCTTGCCGTGCCGCCGGACGACGATGGAACCGTCCTTCTGCTTCAGCGACCTCAGCGACTTGACGACCTTCACGACGCGCTCCTCACCAGCTGGACTTCGTGACGCCGGGCAGTTCCCCGGCGTGGGCCATCTGGCGCACCTTCACGCGCGAGAGGCCGAACTTGCGCAGGTAGCCGCGGGGGCGGCCGTCGGCGGCGTCGCGGTTGCGCAGCCGGGTGGGGCTGGCGTCGCGCGGCAGCTTCTGCAGCGCGAGCTGGGCCGCGGCGCGGTCGTCGGCGCTCAGCGCCGGGTCCACGGCCCGGCGCTTGAGGTCGGCGCGGCGCTCGGCCCAGCGCTCGACGACGACGCGGCGCTGCTCGTTCTTGGCGATCTTCGACTTCTTGGCCATCAGCGCTCTTCCCGGAAGTCGACGTGCTTGCGGGCGACCGGGTCGAACTTGCGGATCACCATGCGGTCGGGGTCGTTGCGGCGGTTCTTGCGGGTCACGTAGGTGTACCCGGTCCCCGCGGTCGACCGCAGCTTGATCACCGGACGGACGTCGGCGGACTTCGCCATCAGATGCTTTCCCCTCGTGCTCGGATCCGGGCCACCACGGACTCGATGCCCTGGCGGTCGATGGTCTTGATGCCCCGCGCCGACACGGTCAGGGTGACCGTGCGCCCCAGCGAGGGCACGAAGTACTTCTTGCGCTGGAGGTTGGGGTCCCAGCGCCGGCTGGTCCGGCGGTGCGAGTGCGAGACGGACTTCCCGAACCCGGGTTCGGACCCCGTCACCTGGCATCGAGCCGACACGTTCTCTCCTCGTGGTCGTCGGACGGTCTGTGCAACACTAGCGCCAACGATAATCATTCCTGACAACCACACGACGAGGAGCCCCGCGTGCAGCCCGACATCCACCCCGCCTACGGCGACGTCGTCTTCCGCGACAAGTCCGCCGGCACCGCGTTCCTCTCCCGGTCGACGCTGGCCTCCCGCGCCGGCCTGCCGACGATCGAGTGGGAGGACGGGCGCACCTACCCCCTCGTCGACGTCGACGTCTCCGCCGCCAGCCACCCCTTCTGGACCGGCACCAGCCGCGTCCTGGACACCGAGGGCCGCGTCGAGAAGTTCCGCCGCCGCTACGCGAAGAAGGACTGACCGGCCCCCCGAACGCGCGGAGCACGGCCCGGGCCCCTCCGAGGGGCCTCGACCGGCCCGGGCCGTGCTCCGCGCCCCACCCCTCTTGCGCCCCCGCCCGGCAGCACCCAGGGTGGGACGCGCGACGACGAGGGACGCGGAGGAGACGTGGACGCACACCCCGTGGTCGAGGTCGACCACGTCACCCGCACCTTCGGCCCCGTCACCGCCCTGGACGACGTGAGCCTGCGCGTGCGCCCCGGGGAGGCCGTCGGCGTCCTGGGACCCAACGGCGCCGGGAAGTCGACGCTGCTCTCGCTGCTCGCCGGCCTGCGCCGCCCCGACCGCGGGACCGTCCGCGTCGGCGGCGGCGACCCCCGCGAACCCCGCACCCGCGCCCGCCTCGGCGTCACCCCGCAGGCCACCGGCCTGCCGCAGACCCTCAAGGTCGGCGAGGTCGTCGACTTCGTCGCCGGCCACCACCGCGACCCCCTCCCGCGCGCGGACGTCCTCGCCCGGTTCGACCTCACCGACCTCGCCGGCCGCCAGTGCGGCGGCCTGTCCGGCGGCCAGCAGCGCCGCGTCGCGGTCGCGCTCGCGTTCGTCGGCCGCCCCGACGTCGTCCTCCTCGACGAACCCACCACCGGGCTCGACGTCCCCGCCCGGCTCGCGCTGTGGGAGGCCGTGCGGGGTTTCGTCGCCGACGGCGGGACCCTCCTGCTGACCTCGCACCACCTGGAGGAGGTCGAGGCGCTCGCGAGCCGCGTCGTCGTCGTCGACCACGGCCGCGTCATCGCCGAGGGCACCGTCGAGGAGGTCCGGGGCCGGACCCGGGTGCGGCGGGTCCGGTTCGGCGCCGACGACCTGCCCGCCGGGCTCACCCGCGACGCCGACGTCCTCGTCGCCGGGACCGCCGGCCGCTGGGAACTCCTCGTCCCCGACGCCGACGCGTTCGTGCGCGACCTCGTCCGCGCCGACGTCGGTTTCCGCGACCTGGAGGTCTCGACCGCCTCGCTGGAGGAGGCGTTCCTGGCCCTCACCGCCCACGGCACCGCGCCCGGCACCGCGCCCGGCACCGCGCCCGAGGGGGTGCGCGCGTGAGCACCGCCGCCGGGGCCGCCCGGCTCACCCTGCTGCACACCAGGTACCAGGTCCTGGAGACCCTGCGCGTGCCCGTCGTCGTCGTCAGCACCGCGGTGTTCCCCGCCCTGATCCTCGTCGTGTTCGTCGTCCCGCAGGCCGGGGGCATGAGCCCGGTCCAGGCCACCGCGGCCACCGCGCAGCTCGCCGTGTTCTCCGCCATGAGCGTCTCGCTGTTCACCCACGGCGCCGGCATCGCCGAGGACCGCGCCCTGCCGTGGGACACCCATCTGCGGACGCTGCCCGTCGGCGCCGCGCCGCGCTTCGTCGCCCGCGTCGTCATGGGCGCGTTCTTCACCCTCGTCGGGCTCGTCCCCCTCGTGCTCCTGGCCACCCTGCTCACCGACGCGACCATCACCGTCGGCGGTTTCCTCACCGGCCTGCTCGCCCTGCTCGCCGCCGGGGTCCCGCTGCTCGCGCTCGGCCTCGCGCTGGGGTACTCGATGCCGGCCAAGGCGGCCCTCGCCCTGGCCCAGGTGCTGCTGCTGCCGCTGGCGTTCGCGGGCGGGCTGTTCCTGCCGCCGGAGGCCATGCCGGGGTGGCTGGAGGCGATCTCGGTGTGGACGCCGACGCGGGCCGGGCGCGACCTCGTCATCGGCGCCGCGACGGGCCTGGACGTGGGGACCCGGCTGGTGACCGTCCTGGCCGGCTGGACCGCCGTGTTCGGCGCCGTCGCGGTGTGGGCGATCCGGCGCGACCAGGGCCGCCGGTTCCGCTGAGCCCCGCAGGCCCCCGGTGACCCCCGTGCCAGGGTGGGCGGGTGAACCCCGAGGAACTGGTCCGCACCGAACGGCTCGTCCTGACCCGGCCCGTCCCCGCCGACCTCGACGACGTCTTCGCGCTGTACTCCGACCCGGGCGTGTGGGAGCACCTGCCCAGCGGCCGGCACACCGACCCCGCCACGACCCGGCGGCTGCTCGACCACGTCGAGGCGGGCTGGGAGGCGATGGGCCTGGGCAGCTGGGTCGTCCGCGACCACGACGGCGGCCTCGTCGGCACCGGCGGCTGCGACCTGCGGCTGGGGCTGGCGTGGAACCTGGGGTACCGGCTGGCGCGGGACCGCTGGGGCCGGGGGCTGGCGCAGGAGGTCGTGCGGGCCGCGCTGGCCGCCGCGGCGCGGGTCCGGCCCGACGTCGCCGTCACCGCCTACCTGCTGGAGCACAACGCGCGGTCGCGGGCCGCCGCCGAACGCGCCGGGCTGGACCTGGTGTGGCGCGGGCCCGACGCCGGGAACCCCGACCCGGCCGCCGTCCGGCTGCTCTACGCCGACCGGCCGCTGAGCGCGATCGTGGTGCGCGAGCTCACCGCGACCTGACCCCCTTCGGCCGGGCGCGGACGTGCATCCGCTCACCCTGCCGCCCGAACAGCACCAGGCACTCGGTGACGACCGTGCCGCGGTTGCTGACCCGGTGCGGCAGCCGGGTGTCGAACTCGGCGGCCTCCCCCGCGGCGATCTCGAAGTCGTCCGCGCCCAGCCGCAGGCGCAACCGCCCCGACATGACGTACACCCACTCGTACCCCTCGTGGACGTTCTGCTCGTCGGACTCCTCCCCCGCCCCCGGTTCCAGGACCAGCTTGTAGGCGCGCAACCCGCCGGGCACCGCCGACAGCGGGACGAAGGTCGCGCCCGGCCCGCCGGACCGGGCGCGGGCCGGTCGCCGGGTGGGCGGGCGGTCGGGGTGGACGAGCTCGTCCAGCCCCACCCCGAAGTGCCCGGCCAGCGGGAGCAGGAGTTCCAGGGTCGCCTTGCGGCCCCCCGACTCCAGCCGCGACAACGTGCTCACCGAGATCCCCGTCGCCGCGCCCACCTCGGCCAGGGTCGCCCCCGCGGCGGTGCGCAACCGGCGCAACCTCGGCCCGACCGCGGCGATGGCCCCGGCCACGTCCCCGGCGGCGTGCCCGGCGGTGTCCTGCGTGGCGTCCACCCCCGCAGACAACCCCACGGTTGCCGTTCCGGCAACACCGCTGGCCCGGCCGGACCCGCGCCGCCGAAACTCCCGGCATGAGCGAGAACCAGTCCTTCGACGCCGCCGTGGTCGGGGGCGGGGCCGCCGGCCTCGCCGCCGCCGTCGCCCTCCTGCGCGCCCGCCGCACCGTCGTCGTGCTCGACGCCGGGAACCCGCGCAACGCCCCCGCGCACGGGGTCCACAACTTCCTCACCCGCGACGGCGTCGAACCCCTCGAACTCCAGCGCCTGGGCGCCGAGGAGGTCCGCCGCTACGGCGGGACCGTGCGCACCACCACCGCCACCGGCGCCACCCGCACCGGCACCGGGTTCACCGTGGAAACCCCCGACGGGCCGGTCGGCGCCCGGCGGCTGGTCGTCGCGACCGGCCTCGTCGACGACCTCCCGCCGATCCCCGGGCTGCGCGAGCGCTGGGGGAACGACGTCGTCCACTGCCCCTACTGCCACGGGTACGAGGTCGCCGGGCAGCCGCTCGGGGTCCTCGGCCTCAGCGGCCTGTCCGGCCACCAGGCGTGGTTGTTCCGGCAGTGGAGCGAGGACGTCACCTACTTCACCCACACCGGCCCGGAGCTGGACGCGGGACGGCGCGAGGAACTCCTCGCCCGCGGCGTCCGCATCGTCGACGGCGAGGTCGTCGAGGTCGTGACGGAGGGCGGCGCCCTGGCCGGGGTGCGGCTGGCCGACGGCACCGTCGTCGCCCGCCGGGCCCTGGTGGTCGGCGTCCCCCTCCGGGTCCACTCCCCCGTCCTGGACGCGCTCGGTCTGGCCCGCGAACCCGTCGTCATGGGCGGTTTCGCGGTGGGCGAACGCTACCCGTCCGGCGTCGGCGGGGCGACGACCGTGCCCGGGCTCCACCTGGCGGGCAACGTGACCGACCCGCAGGCGCAGGTCGTCACCGCCGCCGGGGCGGGGTTGATGGCCGGGGCCGCCGTGAACGCCGACCTGATCGCCGAGGAGACCGCCGCGGCGGTGGCGCGGTACCGGCTCACCCCCGCCGGGACCCCCGCCTGACCCGAAACCTCCCCGGCCCGCGCGGGGCCGGGTTACGGTCGAGGAGACGTCGGACGGGGAGGTGCGGGGTGCGTCGGCGCTGGGTGCTGCTGGCCGGGGGCACGGCCCTGCTGGGCGCCCCCGTGGCCGGGACGGCCCTGGTGGCCGACCGCACCGAGGCCGCCCCCGTGCCGCGCCTGCTGTCCGGGCCCGACTGGTACACCCCCGACCCGGCGGCCGAGGCGGCGTGGCTCGCAGGGGGCACCGTCCCCGGCGACGGCGGCCCGCACGGCGACATGGTCCGGCGGGCCCTGCTGGACCTGCGGGCCCTCAGCCGCGCCAACGGCGCCGTCTCCGCCGGGCCCGCCCCCTCCTGGAACCACGCCTGGCCGCGCGACTCCGCCTTCGCGGCGGTCGCGCTGGCCCGCACCGGCCACCTCGACGACGCCGTGCGGGTCCTGCGGTTCCTGGCCTCCGTGATGCTGCCCGACGGCGGGTTCGAGGCTCGCTACCTCCTCGACGGCAGCGGGCCCCCCGACGACCGCCGCCGCCAGGACGACGGCGCCGGCTGGGCGCTGTGGGCGTTGCGCGCCGTCCTGGACGGCCCCGGCGGCCACGCCCGCGCCGAGGAGCTGCGCGACCTGCTGGAGGGCACCCTCGGCTTCACCCTCGAGCGCACCGGCTCCGGCCGGCGGCTGCCCGTCCCCTCCCCGGACTACTGGGAACGCCGCGAGGCGAGCCTGACGCTGGGAGCCGTGGCGCCGCTGCTGGCGGGGCTGGACGCGGCCGCCGCCGTGCTGTCCCGCCTGCGCGAGCGGACCCGGGCCCGGGAGGTGTCCGCGGCCGCCGGCCGCCTGGCCGAACTCGTCCACGACCGGTTCGGCCCGGCCGGGTACCCCCGCTACGCGCAGAACCCCGACGCGGGCGTCGACGCGGCCACCGCGTTCCTGCTGCCCCCGTTCACCGCCCGCGCGCGCCCCGCCGTCCTGGCCGCGTTCGACGCCTACCAGGAGCGGGCCCGCCGTCCCGCCGGGGGTTTGGCCCCCGGCGCCGGGTGGCGGCGCGACGGGGTGTCCTGGACGCCGCAGACGGCGCTCGCGGCGTGGGTGTCCGCGCAGGTCGGCCGGGACGGGGAGGCGCACGCCCGGCTGGACTGGTTGAACGTGCACCGGACCGGCTGGGGCAGCATCCCCGAGAAGGTCCTCGCCGACGGTTCCCCGGCGGGCCCCGCCCCGCTGGGCTGGTCCGCCGCCTGCGCCGTCCTGGCCGTCGACACGCTCGAGCGCGGGTGAGGGCGGGACCGCCGCGCGGCACCGGGGACGCTGCCGGGCAGGCGATCGGGGACCGTGGAGGTCTTGCGCACAGTTGCAGTTTGCGTGTTAGCTTCCCCACGGCTGCAGGTCACGGCAGCTCCTCGATCGTTCTGAACGCCCGCGGAGTGTGTTGCGGGCGTCGCGCGGGCCGGGAACGGTCCAGCGTGGCGTTCCACTCAGCCCGAGTCCCGTAGACGCGCGGGGCTTGACCGACTGGAAACGTGTTGGAGAAAGCATGGCTCAGGGCACCGTCAAGTGGTTCAACGCCGAGAAGGGCTACGGGTTCATCGAACAGGACGGCGGCGGCCCCGACGTCTTCGTGCACTACTCCGCCATCGGCGGCAACGGCTACCGCTCGCTGGAGGAGAACCAGCGCGTGGAGTTCGAGGTGACGCAGGGCCAGAAGGGCCCGCAGGCCGAGCAGGTCGTCGCGCTCTGAGCTCGTGAGCCGCTGAGCTCGTGGACCACCGGAGGACCCTCGCCCGCGGGCGGGGGTCCTCCGTCGTTCGTGAACGGTTTCACGAACTCCCGCGGGAGGGTTTCACCCGCACCCGCCGCCCCAGGCCGGCCGTCACGACCACCGCCGCGATCGTCTCCGCGGCCAGGAGCCCGGCGAGCACGAGCAGCTGCACCCGCGCCGCCTCCCACGGCGTCGCGCCGCCCAGCAGCAACCCCACGAACGCCCCCGGCAACGTCACCAGCCCCACCGTCCGGGTCTGGTCCAGCGCCGGCGCCAGCGCCCGCGACGCCGCGGTCCGGCCCAGCGGCGCCACCGCCCGCGCCGGCCGCGCCCCGATCGCCAGCCACCCCTCGACCTGGTCCCAGCCGCTGTCGACGTCGTCGAGCATCCGCCGCCCGGCCAGCGTCGTCGCGCTCATGCACCCCCCGACGAGCTGCGCGGTGAACGGCACCACGTGCAGGACCCGCAGCTCCAGCGCCCCCACCGCCACGACCACGGCGGCCGCCGAGGCCGCTCCCGCCCCGATCGCCAGCGCCGTCAGCGGCCACAGCGACGCCACCCCCGGCGTCCGCAGCCGCCGCGCGGACGTCCAGGACGCCACGGCCAGGGCCGCGGCCAGGTAGAGCGGCGCCAGCGCGGGGGTGCGCAGCACCACCCCCAGGACCAGCCCCACGGCGCCGATCTGGACGACGGCGCGGGCGACGGCGGTGACGACGTCGCGGCCGTGCCGCAGGCCGCCGAGGGCGCCGGCACCGGCGGCGAGGGCCGCGAGCAGGACCACGGCCAGCGCGGCGGGCCCCAGCGCGGACCAGCTCACGACGAGCCGACCCGGGCCAGCACCTCCGGTCCCCTGCGGTCCAGGACGGCGCCGCCCTGGACGACGCCCAGCCACGGGAGCAGCACGGCGCCGGCCGCGCCGAGCGCGAGGGCGATCCAGCCGGCCCAGGCGGGCCCCAGGACCGCGACGACGGCGGGCACGAGCGCCGGCACGGCCAGGGCGGTGGTGACGGCGGAGGTCCCGAGCTGGACGGCGACGGTGGCCGCGGAGGCGCCCCGGGGCGACTGGAAGGGGTTCGCGCCGGGAGCGGGGGCCGGGTAGGGCACCAGGGCGCTGGCGACGGACGACACGGCCAGCGCGGCGCCGAACAGGGCCAGGGTCGCGCCGAGGACGGCGGGCAGCAGGTCGGGGCGCCCGGCGAGCAGCGACCCGCCCACGGCGGCGACGAGCAGGACCGGCACCTGCCACACGACGGCGGCCAGGACGCGCCCGGCGCGGTCGTCGCGACCGCGCAGCCCGGTGGCCAGGTGCAGGGCGAACGCGGAGTGGTCGTAGGCGACGTCGTTGTGCAGCGACCAGCCCGTGACGAACGCGAGGGCGGGGCCGGTGAGCAGCGGCCAGGCACCGGCGCCGCCGCCCTGCGCCAGCGGCAGCACGACCAGCAGCAGGGGGACGACGAGCAGGGACGCGGCGCTCATCAGGTACCGGGGGTCACGGCGCCAGTAGCGGGTGCAGCGGACGGCGACGGCGACGGCGGGGGTGGGCGGCAGCCGGTCCAGCAGCGGGTGGTGGCGCTCGTCGGCGCGGGCGGAGGCGACGGCGTGCGCCGACGGTCCCGTCCCGGCCGGGCCGAGCGCGGCGGACCAGGCGGCCAGCACGAGGGCCAGGACGGCGACGGCCAGGGCGAGCCGCAGCGCGGCGCGGGCCCACTGCCCGCCGGCGGCGTCGGCGGCCGCGGCGAACGCGAACCCCGGCGGGGTCCACCCGGCGACGGCGGCGGCGTCGCGGGCGAGGTCGACCAGGCCCTGCCCGGCGCGGGCGGCGACGACGTTCAGCAGCGGGCCCGCCGACACCAGCAGCAGGCCCCCGGCGATCACGAGGGCGTCGCGGGTGCGGCGGCGGCGCAGCAGGGACGCCGCGGCGGTGGTGGTGGCGCGGGACGCGGCGACGGCGGTGAGGACGGCCACGGCGAGCGCGGGGACGGCGAAGAGCGCGGCGGGCAGGCTGCGGGAGAACGTGACGACGGACGCGGCGCCGAGCAGGGCGGTCGCGGTGCCGGGCAGGCCGAGGAGACCGGCGAGCAGCAGGCCGGGCACGAGGCGGCGGCGGCGGACGCCGAGGGTGGCGAACCGGGCGGGGTCGAGGGTCTCGTCGACGCCGAACGCGACGAGCGGCAGCAGCGCCCAGCCGAGGACGGCGAGCGCCCCGAGACCGACGACGACGGGCCGGGCGACGTCGAGGGCGGAGAACCGCAGCGCGACCAGTCCCCCGCCGAGGGTCACGACGAGGCCCGCGGCCCAGACGGCCCCGAGGACGAACGCGACGACCTGCCAGGGGCTGCGGCGGAAGCCGTTGCGCAGCAGCGTCAGCCGCAGGCGGGCGAAGGTGGCGAGGGAGGGGTCGTTCACCGCAGCCAGTCCAGGGTGCCGGAGACGTCGCGGGTGCCGCCGACGAGGTCGACGAAACGTTCCTCCAGGGAACCCGGCCCGCGGACGTCGGCGAGCTCCCCGGCGGCCAGGACGTGACCGCCGGCGATGACGGCGACGTGGCTGCACAGCCGCTCGACGAGGTCCATCACGTGGCTGGACAGGACGACGGTCCCGCCGCCGCGCACGTACCCCTCCAGGATGGCGCGGATGGTGGCGCCGCTGACGGGGTCGACGGCCTCGAAGGGTTCGTCGAGGACGAGGACGCGGGGGGCGTGGACGAGGGCGCAGGCCAGCGCGACCTTCTTCGTCATGCCGGCGGAGTAGTCGACGACGAGGGTGCTCGCGGCGTCGGCCAGGCCGAGGGCGTCGAGGAGTTCACCGGTGCGTCCCTCCACGACGTCGCGGGGCATCCCGCGCAGCAGCCCGGAGTAGCGGACGAGCTCGCGGCCGGAGAGGCGGTCGAACAACCGCACGCCGTCGGGCAGGACGCCGAGCAGGCGCTTGGCGCCGACGGGGTCGGCCCACACGTCGGCCCCGGCGACCCACGCGCGCCCGGCGTCGGGGCGCAGCAACCCGGTGGCCATGGACAGGGTGGTCGTCTTCCCGGCGCCGTTGGGGCCGACGACGCCGTAGAACGACCCGGCGGGCACGTCGAGGTCGAGGTGGTCGACGGCGACCTTCGGGCCGAAGCGCTTGACGAGCCCGCGCAGGGCGAGCGCGGCCGTCACCGGGCGAGCCGGTGGCGCAGCCCGTTGCGGACGGCGGGCCACTCGGTGTCGAGGACGGAGAACACGACGGTGTCGCGCAGCGTGCCGTCGGGCATGACGGTGTCGTTGCGCAGCACGCCGTCCTGCTTGGCGCCCAGGCGGGCGATCGCGGTGCGGGACTGGTGGTTGTGCCAGTGGGTGCGGAACTCGACCGCGACGCAGCGCAGGACCTCGAACGCGCGGGTCAGCAGGAGGAGCTTGGCCTCGGCGTTGATCCCGGTGCGCTGGGCGCCGGGGGCCAGGAACGTCGACCCGACCTCCAGCTTGCGGTCGCCGGGGCGGACGTTCATGTAGGTGGTGGCCCCGCACAGCGCGCCGGTGTCGAGGCGGCGGATCGCCCAGGGGGCCATGACGCCCTGCCGCTGCAGCCCGAGCCGGCGCTCGATCTCGGCCTCGACGGCGTCGGGCGCGGGGATCCGCGTGTACCAGGTGCGGTGCAGGTCGCCCTCGGCGACGACGGCGCGCAGTTCGCCGGCGTGGTGGTGGGCGAGCGGCTCCAGCGCCACTCGCTCACCGGTCAGGGGCACGGGGTCGGCGAACTCGCTCACCCCGCGACCCTACCCACGGCTCACTTCAGGAAGCGGCGCAGCTTCTTGCGGTTCGCGGCGTCCCAGGCGGTCTCGACGTCGTGGAACGCGACGGCGGAACGGACCTCCTCGAGGGCGTGCAGGCGGCCGAGGACGAACGCGCCGGAACCGGCCCCGGCGACGAGGCCGGCGAGGAACTCGCGGGTCACGACGGTGTCGGCGTGCTCGTCGAGCAGGTCGAGCAGTTCCTTGAGGACGTCGACGTACTCCTCGGCGTCCTCGCCGACCCGGGGGGCGACGACGGCGGCGGCGTCGCGGGCGACGGCGACGGCGGTCCGCAGCCGGGCCAGGGCCGCGGCGTCCTCGGCGGTGGCCTTCTCGACGTCGTGGTCGATCTCGACGTCGACGTCGAGGTCGACGTCGCGGTAGGCGTCGCGGGCGGCGCGGTGGGCCTCGGCGACGAGCGGCAGCAGCGCCTTGCGCGCCTCGCGGCGGGCGGCCTTGACGGTGGGCGGGTCGGCGACGAACGCCTCGAGGGCGGCGACGAGGTCGCGGTAGCGCTGGGAGTCCAACGCCTCCAGGACGGTGGCGTGGGCGGCGGTGGCGCGGTCGACGAGGGTGGCGCGGACGGTCTCGGCGACGACGGCGGGGTCGCCGGTGCCGCTGCCGGCGGTGTGCCCGGCGGCTTCCTCGTCGAGGTCCTCGAGCAGCTTGTCGGCGAGTACGTCGAGGTCGCGGGAGGGGCGGGTGACGTCGGCGATCCAGGTCAGCTCGGCGCGCAGCGGCTCGGTGGCGCCCTCGGTGAACAGCGGCGCGAACGTCGTGAGCACGTTGTGCAGGCGGCGGGCCGCGACGCGCAGGGAGCGGACGGCGTCGGGGGCGTCGATGCGGGCCAGCGGGTCCTGGGACAGCAGCCAGCCGACGTCCTGGGCGAGGCGGCCCAGGACGAGGGCGCCGGCGCTGTCGTCGGCGGACACGGCGTCGAGACCGTCCTCGTCGTCGGGGCCGTCGAGGACGGTGCGCAGCTGCGCGGTGCGGTCGGACTCCTCGGCGCCGAGGGCCTCCCAGGTGTCGGTGACGGCGTCGAGCAGGTCGCGGCGGCCGTCGACGACCTCGACCTGCCACTCCCCCCAGGTCTGCGCGGAGGAGTCCTCCGGGACCAGGGCGCGGGCCTGGACCTGGCGGGTGGTCAGCCGGGCGACGACGGAGCCGTCGGCGTCGAGCAGGTCGCGCTGGGAGGCGGTGGTGGTCAGCGCGAGCACGGGGCCGAGCGAGCGGCCGCGGGCCGCGGCCCAGGTGAGGCGCTGGAGCGCGGCGGGGGCGGTGCGGACGGCGCGGCCGAGGGCGTGGCGGACCTCGTGGGTGCGGGGGCCGCGGCCGGGCAGTTCCAGGACCCAGCCGCGCGGGGCGGGGCTGGTGCGCTCGGCGGTCTGCCGGCGCACGGACACCCCGGCGGCCGCGAGCGCGAGGTCGCTGGTGTCGTAGTGCGTCTCCTCGCTGGTCACCTCGACGGTGGCGCCGACGTCGGCGACGCCGGGCAGGTCCGCGCCGCCGGGCGCGGACCCGCTGGTCGGCGCGAGGTACGTGCGGGTGAGGGCCAGGCGAGGCGTCGGCATGGGCCCAGGAATACCACGAGTCGCTGAACGATCACGCATCCTCGCAGGTCAGGGGCGGTGCGCGGGCCGGCGGTCGAGTCGCAGGACCCCGTCGACCCAGACGCCGGTGGAGCCGTCGTCGAAGGTGGTGGTGCGCTCGGTCAGGGCGCTGCGGGCCACGGTCCACTCCTGCTCGGGCAGGGCCAGCGCGGCCCGCAGCTCCTCGGGGGTGGGCAGGTCGACGACGGCGTCGGGGAAGCCGTCGGCCGCGAAGGGGCCGAGCTGCTCGGGGCGGGAGACGTGGCCGAGGACGAGCAGGGAGCCGCCGGGGGCGACGACTCCGGCGGCGCGGCGCAGGACGGCGACCCGGTCGAGGAAGGCGTAGGAGTGCAGGAAGGACGCGGTGACGAGGTCGTACCGCCCGGCGGGCAGGGAGACGCCGAGGTCGTGCCGCTCGAAGGTGGCCCGGTCGGCCAGGCCGGCGTCGGCGGCGTGCGCGCGGGCGCGCTCGACGGCGGTGTCGGAGACGTCGGCGCCGGTGGCGCGCCAGCCGTGGGCGGCGAGGTGCAGGACGTCCCCGCCCTCCCCGCAGCCGAGGTCCAGGGCGGTGCCGGGGGTGAGGTCGGCGACGGCGTCGACGAGCGCGGCGTTGGGGTGCCCGCTCCAGACGTGCCCGTCGCGGGCGGCGTACACCCCCTCCCAGAGTTCACGGGCGTCGCGGGCGGTGGGGTCGAAGAGGGCCATGCCCCGATCCTGGGGACCGGCTCGCCGGCCGTCGACCTCCCTTGCCGTCCTGGCAAGACGCCCCCGGTGACGGGCGGGTGACGCGGATCGCGT
The DNA here is from genome assembly GCF_050871975.1 of Kineococcus rugosus. Taxonomy (NCBI): domain Bacteria; kingdom Bacillati; phylum Actinomycetota; class Actinomycetes; order Kineosporiales; family Kineosporiaceae; genus Kineococcus; species Kineococcus rugosus. The sequence goes on from NZ_JBJLSJ010000032.1 coordinate 29,456, forward strand.
TGAGGGGCGGGACGACCACGCGTACACTAACCGTTCATGCACGAACGATCGTCGTCCGACCCGGCCCGCACCCCCCGCAACCTGCGTCGGCCGACGTCGAAGAACAAGTTCGTCGACCTGTTCCTCGACGCCGTGTTCAGCTTCACCGGCCCGGCGCAGGTCTCCCACGAGGAGGGCCCCCAGCGCGGGCCGCGCACCGACGAGGAGGCCCGCGCGGGGTACGCGCAGTGGGAGCGCGTCACCCGCGGCGGGCACAGCTACCTCGTGGAGCGCCCCGCGGGGACCCCGCCCGCCGACTCCTGAGCCTCAGCGCTCGTAGACGTCGGGGATGCCGTTCCCGTCGGCGTCGACGCCCTCCTCCTCCTCGATCCGGCGGTACACGCGGTTGCGGCGCGCCAGCACGACCGCGGCCAGGACCGCCGAGAGGAACGAGCCCACGAGGACGCCGAGGGTGACGTGCTCACCCGCCTCGGTGCCCTCGCCGAAGGCGAGGGACCCGATGAGCAGCGACACCGTGAACCCCATCCCCGCGAGCATCGACATGCCGAGCACGTCGACCCAGCGCAGGTTCTCGTCGAGCTCGGCCCTCGTCAGCTTCGCCACCAGCCAGGTGGTGCCGACGATGCCGATCGGCTTGCCGAGCACGAGGCCGGCGATGACGCCGAGCGCGACGGAGTCCTGCATCGCGGAGGTGAAGCCGGACACGCCGCCGATCGCGACACCGGCGGAGAACAGCGCGAAGACGGGGACCGCGAAACCCGTCGAGAGCGGGCGCCAGCGGTGCTCGAAGTGCTCCGAGAGCCCCGGCCCGGCCTCGGGGCCGCCGTTCTTCTCGCTGCGCAGCACCGGGACGACCAGCCCGAGCAGCACCCCGGCGACGGTGGCGTGGATGCCGGAGGCGTGCACCAGCGCCCACGTCGCGACCGCCAGCGGCAGCAGCAGCCACCACGAGCGGATGCGGCGCTGGACGGCGACGGTGAACGCGGCGAGGGTCAGCAGGGCCAGCAGCAGCGGCGTCCAGTGGACCTGGTCGGTGTAGAAGACCGCGATGACGGTGATGCCGAGCAGGTCGTCGACGACGGCCAGGGTCAGCAGGAACGTCCGCAGCGCCGACGGCAGGTGGGACCCGACGACGGCGAGGATGCCCAGGGCGAAGGCGATGTCGGTGGCGGTGGGGGTGGCCCAGCCGACGAGGGCCCCCTCGGGCGCGTCGGGGTGCAGGACGTTCACCAGCACGAACAGCAGCGCCGGGACGGCCATGCCGCCGACGGCCGCGGCGATCGGCAGCGCCGCCGCGCGGGGGCTGCGCAGGTCCCCGGCGACGAACTCCTTCTTCAGCTCCAGGCCGGTGACGAAGAAGAAGATCGCGAGCAGGCCGTCGGCGGCCCAGTGCTCGATGGACAGGTCCAGGTGCAGCGAGGCCGGGCCGAGGTGGAACTGCCGCACGTCCTCGTAGCTGCCGCCGGGCAGGTTCGCCCACACGAGGGCGATGACGGTGAAGACCAGCAGCAGCAGCCCGCCGGTGGTCTCCTGCCGCAGCACGTCGGCGATGCGGCGGGCCTCGGTCCAGGAACCGCGGGAGAAGAGGGGGCGCTGGGGGGTGGAGGGCACGGGGGCCTGCTTCCGGGGTCGACGGGAGGTGGGATCCCTGACGGGACCGCCGACCAGACTTCCCGGCACACCGCGGTCCAGCCTACCCGAGCACCGCCAGACCCAGCCCGAGCGCGGCGGCGACCACGGTGGCCGCGAGGTTCACCAGCACGTTCCCCGCCGCGAGCCACCACTGGCGCTCCCGCGCCAGCCGCACGGTGTCGGCCATCACGGTGCTGAACGTGGTGAACCCGCCGCAGAACCCGACGCCGAGGACGAGGAGCCAGCGCCGGTCGGCGCCGTCGAGGACGAGACCGGTGAGGAACCCCAGCAGCAGCGAGCCCAGGACGTTGACGAGCAGGGTGCCCCAGGGGAACCGGGAGGGCCAGCGGTCGCGGACGGCCCCGTCGAGCCCGAACCGCGCCGCGGCGCCCGCTCCCCCGGCGAGCGCCAGGAGCACGGTCGTGGTCGTCACCGCGACCTGCGGGCGGTGAGGCGGGCGGTGAGGGCGCCGAGCGCGACCCCGGCCGCGGCGGCGAGCAGCCCGGCGGTCAGGGAGGTGGCGGCGTGGGCCAGGGCGGTGGCGGGGGCGCCGGTGCTGACGAGCCGGTCGAGCTCGACGGCGAAGCTCGACCAGGTGGTGAGGCCGCCGCAGAAGCCGGTCCCGAGCCCGAGCCGCCACCGCAGGGCGGCGGGGGTCTCCGGGCCGCGGCGCGCGAGGGCCTCCAGCAGCAGGCCCAGCACGAAGGAGCCGGCGACGTTCACGGCGAGGGTGGCGGCGGGGAACCCGCCGGGGGCGGGCAGGGCCTGCGAGACGAGGTGGCGCAGCAGCGTGCCGGCGGCACCGCCGGCCGCGACGAGCAGCACCAGCCGGGGGTCGCGGTGCGGAACCGTCACCGCGACACCCTCCCACGACGGCCGGGGGCCGCGGTCCGGACGTGGACCGCGACCCCCGGTGGTGCCGGTGGTGGGTCAGGAGGGGCGGTCGGCCAGCGGCCAGCCCCCCGCGGCGAGGTGGGAGGAGACGCGGGCGATGTCCGCCTCGGACGGTTCGTCGAGCGTCGCCTGCTCCACGAGCCGCTCGACGTCGGCGACGGTGATGACCTCGCCCTGGCGGGCCAGGCCGGCGATCTCGGCCGCGATCTCGTGGACCTCGGTGTCGGTCAGCTTGCGCCGCAGCAGGCCCAGCAGCGCGACGTAGTCCTGCCGGGGCACCCCGCCGGGGTACCCGGCGCGCAGCCAGTCGACGACGCGGCCGGCGAGGGTGGTGGAGGGCATGGGTGCTCCCGTCACTTGTCCACGAGGGTCGGGTAGACGTGCTCGAAGCTCAGCGCCTTGCCGAACCCGCCGGCGACGATGAAGGCGATGCCGAGGGCGACGGCCGCGACGACGACCGCGAAGCAGATGACGGCCAGGACCTTCCCGACCGGGCGGCCGGGCGCGTGGCTGTCCTCGGCGTCGCCGCCGGCGCCGAGGGCCATCGCGCGGACCCCGGCGGAGAACAGCACGGGCAGCCCGGCGCCGAGGACGAGGGCGGCGAGCAGGATCTTCCAGAGGGCTTCGCCGACGAGGACCAGGTTCTGGGTCACGGTGTCCCCCTCAGACCGCGGCCGGGGTGCGCTGCGCACCCTCGGTCGCGTCCCACTCGTCGTTGACGTTGCCGGCGTGCACCGGGTTCTTGCGGGAGTGGCGCAGCACCAGCACCGTGAACGCCAGCAGCGCGAGGCTGATGACGAGGGCGCCGAGGACGCCGCCGCCGAGGGTGTGGCCGACCCACCACGTCAGGGCCCCGACGAGACCGGCGGCCGGGATGGTCGTCACCCAGGCGACGACCATGCGGCCGGCGACCCTCCAGCGCACGGTCGCGCCGGGTTTGCCCAGCCCGGCCCCCAGGACCGACCCGGTGGTGACGTGGGTGGTGGACAGGGCGAAGCCCATGTGGCTGGAGATGAGGATGACGGCGCCGGAGGAGGTCTCGGCGGCCATGCCCTGCGGCGGGGTGATCTCGATGAGGCCCTTGCCGAGGGTGCGGATGATGCGCCAGCCGCCGAGGTAGGTGCCGGAGGCGATCGCCACGGCGCAGGCGGCCTTCACCCAGAACGGGACGGACCCGGTGTCGGTCCAGTGCCCGGAGGCGATGAGGCCGAGGGTGATGACGCCCATCGTCTTCTGCGCGTCGTTGGTGCCGTGGGCCAGGGAGACGAGGGAGGCCGAGCCGATCTGGCCCCAGCGGAAACCCTGGTCGGTGAACCGCTGCGCGACCCCGGAGACGACCTTGTGGACGAGCCAGGTGCCGACGGTCGCGACGAGGCAGGCCAGGACGGGTGAGGCGAGCGCGGGGACGATGACCTTCCCCACGACCCCGTCGATCTTGCTGCCGTCACCGTTCCAGTTCACCCCGGCCCAGCCGAGACCGGCCACGGTGGCGCCGATGAGGCCGCCGAACAGGGCGTGCGAGGAGCTGGAGGGCAGGCCGACGAGCCAGGTCAGCAGGTTCCAGGCGATGGCCCCGACGAGGCCGGCCAGGACGATGAGCAGCAGGGCGGACCCGCCGCCGTCGAGCAGTTCGGGTCTGGGTGAGCCGTCGGAGTTCTGGATCTTGACGACGGCGTTGGTGACGGTGAGGGCGACCTCGACGGACAGGAACGCGCCGACGAGGTTGAGGATGCCGGAGAGCGCGACGGCCGTCTTGGGCTTGAGCGCGCCGGTGGCGATGGACGTGGCCATCGCGTTCGCGGTGTCGTGGAAGCCGTTGGTGAAGTCGAACGAGAGTGCGACCACCACGACGAGCACGAGGATGACGGTTGCTGTCTCCACGAGGTCCCAGGCTGCCCCCGCCGCCGGGTGACCGACAGCGGGGGGAGCCGTTCCGCGGCAGTGTTCACCGCGAGTTCACCGGAGCGCGGGAACTCGGCCCGGGCGGTTCAGCCGACGGGCGCGGTCTCCGGCCGGCGGTCGGCCTCCAGGATCGTCCGGGCGTGCACGACGAGCAGCGGGTCGGGCTGCCCGACGACGTCGGCGTCCTTGTCGGTGTAGTCGAACCGGGCCAGGACGTGGCGCATGGCGGCCAGCCGGGCGCGCTTCTTGTCGTTCGTCTTGACGACCGTCCAGGGCGCGAACGCGGTGTCGGTCTTCTCGAACATCGCCTCCTTGGCCGCGGTGTAGTCGTCCCACCGGTCCAGGCTGGCCAGGTCCATCGGCGACAGCTTCCACTGCCGGACGGGGTCGATCTGCCGGATGAGGAACCGGGTGCGCTGCTCGGCGCGGGTCACCGAGAACCAGAACTTGACCAGGTGGATGCCGTCGTCGGTGAGCATCTGCTCGAACAGCGGGACCTGGCTGATGAAGCGGTCGTACTCGGCGGGGGTCGCGAAGCCCATGACCCGCTCCACGCCGGCGCGGTTGTACCAGGACCGGTCGAACAGCACGAACTCCCCGGCGGCGGGCAGGTGCTGCACGTAGCGCTGGAAGAACCACTGGGTGGACTCGCGCTCGCTGGGCTTCTCCAGCGCCACGACGCGGGCCCCGCGCGGGTTGAGGTGCTCCATGAAGCGCTTGATGGTGCCGCCCTTGCCGGCCGCGTCGCGGCCCTCGCACAGCACGACCAGGCGTTCGCCGGACTCCTTCAGCCAGCGCTGGAGCTTGAGCAGCTCGATCTGCAGGAGCCGCTTCTCGTGCTCGTAGGCCGCGCGGCTGAGCCGCTCGTCGTAGGGGTAGTCCTCGCGCCAGGTGTCGGCCGCGCGCCCGTCGGCGAACAGGAGCTCGGGGTCGTCCTCGTCGTCCCGCACGGACATGCCCAGGTCGGGGTTCAGCTGCACGGGGGGCATGGAACCCCCGGCTCCCCGTCCCGGGAGGTCCCCGGAGTGACCGTGCGGTGAACACCACCTGAACAGGAACCTGGGACGGTCTGCTCGACGCGTGGCGGGTAGCGTCGACGTCGTCCCCGCGCGACGGGTGGGGTGATCCCGGGCCGGCGCGCCCGGTCGGCCGATCAGGTGGTTCAACGTGCTCCCAGGTGAACAGCGGTCGACCGCGCTCGGGTCGGCGGCCCCCGGTGCCGAACGCGCCGACATGACGATCACCGACGCGGTGCGGCTCAGCTCCCTGCCCGCGCAGTCCGCGGTCTCGCTGTGGGACCTGTCCGCGCCCGCCTGGGTGGTGCCCCCGACGATGACGTGCGGGCAGCTCGACGCGCGCCTGCGCGGCGGCGGCGGCGAGGCCCACTCCAGCGTGGTGGTCCGCGACCCCCGCGACGGGCGGACCGGCTCGGTGCAGCGGACCCGGTTCGAGCGGGCCATGAGCGGCCCGTTCGGGTTCGGGCGCGCCCTGCTGAACCGCCGGCCGGTGACGGCGGTGACCGTCTTCGACGAGCCGGTGCTGCCGCCGTCGGCGACCCTGGGCGACGCCCTCGCCACGATCTTCGACCGGCCCGAGGACCGCCGCTACGACGACCTCGTCCTGCGCCGCGGCGACGCGTGGCGGCGGCTGCCGGTGACGGCGGTGCTGGAGGCGGCGGCGTCCCGGATGGCCTGGCACGCCAGCCGCGACCCGCTGACGGGCCTGGCGAACCGGGCGGCGTTCTTCAGCCACCTCGAGCACCTCGTCACCGCCTCGCGCGGGGCCGGTGACGTCCGCATCGGGGTCGTGTACGTCGACCTCGACCGGCTGAAGGCCGTCAACGACTCCCTCGGGCACGCCTTGGGCGACGCCCTGATCCGCTCGGTCGCCGAGCGGTTGCGGGCCGCGTCGCGCCCGGGCGACGTCGTCGCCCGCCTCGGCGGTGACGAGTTCGCCGTCGCGTGCCGGCTCACCGAGACCACCTCGGGCGGGGCGCGCCGGGCGCTGGAGGACATCGCGACCCGCCACCTGGAGGCGGTCCGCGCGCAGGACCCCGACCTGGACGCCGCGGCCCGCAGCAGCGCCAGCGTGGGGGCCGCGCTGTCGGGCCCGGTCGACGGCGCGGTGCGCGTCGACGCCCTCGTCCGCGAGGCCGACACGGCGATGTACGCGGCCAAGCAGGCCGGCGGCGACCGCGTCAGCGGCGTCCACGCCCTCGGGGTGGTGCCGGAGCAGGCGGGCGGGTTCGCGCGGGCGCTGCGTCGCGGGGAGGTGGTCCTGCACCACCAGCCGATCGTGGACGCCCGCACCCGCCGGGTGCTCAGCACCGAGGCCCTGGTGCGCTGGGAGCACCCGCGCGCCGGGCTGCTGGGCGCCGACCGCGTGCTGCGCGCGGCCCGCGACGAGGGGCTGGCGGTGGAGCTGGACCGCCACGTCCTGCGCCGGGCCCTGGAGCAGCACGCCCGCTGGCGGGGCGCGCCCGGTGCCCCCGGGCTGCTGAACGTGAACGTCTCCACGGCCGGCCTGGAGTCGGCGACGTTCGCCGACGACGTGCTGGAGCTGCTGCGGGACACCGGGACCGCCCCCGGTGAACTGCGGCTGGAACTGCCCGAGACGGCGTCGCTGGCGACCGTGCAGTCCGCGGCGCCGCAGTTGCAGCGCCTCGCCGAGCGGGGCGTCGCGCTGGTGGTGGACGACATGGGCGCCGGGTCGTCGAGCCTGCGGCACCTGTCGGCGTTCCCCGTGCAGGGCCTGAAGATCGACCGGTCGTTCGTCGCCGGGATGCTCCAGCGCGACGGCGACCGCGCGGTGGTGGAGCTGCTGGTCAACCTCGGCGCGGGGCTCGGGCTGCACGTCACCGCCGAGGGCGTGGAGACGGCCGAGCAGGCCCGGGAGCTGCGCGACCTGGGCGTGGACGCGTTGCAGGGGTTCCACACCGCCCGGCCCGTCCCGGCGGCCGAGCTGTTCCGCTGACCTCTCCGTCGTCTTCCGTCCTCTTCCGTCCTCTTCCGGGCCCGTGCCTCGACGGAGCACGGACGGCGACGACCGGCGAGGTGGGGCAGCGCGGCGGGTCCCGCGGGCGGCTCGGCGACGATCCGGGGCCGAGGGTCCACGACGGGGTGGTTGTCCTCGCGCGGCGCAGGAGTGCGGGGAGCGTCGCGGGGGAGGAGTTCGGCTCCCACCGCGAACCGGTGCCACGTCGCCCGCGAACGGACCGTGCGGGTCGACCGGGCGTCGCCCGCGTTCGACCCGGACCCGGGTCTCGTCGTCGCAGCTGCGTCGCGGCTGTCCCAGGTGGCCGACGAGGTCGGGCGCCGTCCGCCCCGTGAGGCTGGGCGTCAGGACCGTGCGAGCTGCCCGCAGCCCGTCCAGGGTTCCCGGCCCGGCCAGTCCGACGGCGTGGTGGTGCAGCGGAGCGTGGAAGCGGTCGAGATCCAGGTGGCACCCCACCTGGCCCCCTCGGGCGGGCCTGCTCAGCCGCACCCGTCGAGGGGCGTGGTCCGCCCGTCCGTGGACGGACGCCTCCGAGGTGGGCCAACCCGGCCCAGGTTGGGCGTCCCGGGAGCTGCGACTGTCGTCGACGGCGCCGGATCCGCGGTGACTCCCCGGGTCCGCGCCGTCCCCACCCGACGCCCGACGAAAGCAGGCTCAGCGATGAAGGCAGTGCGGTTCCACGAGGTCGGCGGTCCCGAGGTCCTGCGGTACGAGGACGTCGACGTGCCCAGCCCCGGCGCCGGTCAGGTGCGGGTGCGGGTGGCCGCCTCCGCGTTCAACGCCGCGGACAACGGCATGCGCGCCGGTTTCCTGCCCATCCCCATCGTGCTGCCGCACGTCCCCGGCTACGACGTCTCCGGCACGGTCGACGAGCTCGGCGACGGGGTCGACGGCCTGGCCGTCGGGGACAGCGTCATCGGCTTCCTGCCGATGGAACGCGACGGTGGCGCGGCGCAGTACGTCGTCGCCCCCGCCGACGCGCTGGTCACGGCTCCCACCAGCATCCCGCTGCCGGACGCGGCGTCCCTGCCGTCGGTGGCCCTGACCGCCTGGCAGGCCCTGTTCGACGACGGCGAGCTCACCGCGGGGCAGCGGGTGCTCGTCAACGGCGCCGGTGGTGTGGTCGGCAAGTACGCCATCGCCCTGGCGAAGCGGGCCGGCGCGCACGTCGTGGCCACCGCCAGCCCCCGCAGCGCCGACGCCGTCCAAGCGGCCGGCGCCGACGAGGTCATCGACCACACCACCACCGACGTGCTCAGCGCCGTGCAGGAGCAGGTGGACGTGCTGCTCAACCTCGCCCCCATCGACCCCGAGCAGTTCACCGCGCTGGTGGCGGTGGTCCGCGACGGCGGGAAGGTCGTGAGCACGACCGCGTTCATGGCCACCCCCGGTGACGAGGCCCGCGGCGTCACCGCCTCGACCGTGTTCGTCCTGCCCCACCGCGACCGCCTGGCCGAACTGGTCTCCCTCGTCGACTCCGGAGCCCTGTCGGTCGAGGTGACCCGCCGCATCGCGCTGGCCGACCTGCCCGCCCTGCACGCCGAAGCCGCGGCCGGTCGCATCCCCGGCAAGGTCGTCGTCCTGCCCGAAGACGCCTGACGCCGCGGGGAGCCGGGGAGCGGCGCGGTCAGGCCGGACCGGGCAGCCGGTCCCACGGCGCCGGGGCCGGGTCGGTGGCCACGCCGTGGAGGGTGACGGTGATCGTGTCCCGATCCACGGGGTACCGGAGCGTCCGGATGCGCCCGGTCCCCTCGAGCCAGACCTGCACGCGGGGGGTGGGCCGACCCGGTGGTCCCGCCGTGGTGACGACGAGGTGCCGCGCCGGGGGCGACCCGCTCGGGCCGCCCACCTCGGCGCGGACGTCCCCGGGGGCGTCGGCCGCACCCGCCCGGCGGTCGGCGGTGACGTCGTCGCTGGCGCCCAGCAGGTCGAGCACCACCAGCGGGGACGTCCTGGCCGATGCCGGCTCGGGTTCCAGCGTGGTCAGCAGCCGTCCGGGGCGACCGCTCCACGCGCGCTCACCGTCGTGCAGGACGGAGACGTGGCGACCGGCCAGTCGGGCCCGGTGCCGCGCCAGCTCCAGGACGCCGTGCAGCTCGACCTGGGCGGGCACCGCGGAGAAGACCCGCGCCAGCACGGCGACCAGCCGGCTGTCGGGCCAGGCGGCCCGCAGAGCGGCGCGCGTGCCGGAGCTGTCCACCGTGAGGCTGACGCCGACCGGGCCCGCCGCGCGGGCCTGCTCCAGACCCTCGCGCAGCGCCCGCCGGGCGTCGAAACCGTCCTGCCGTTCGTCGGGGGGAACCCGGGAGAACTCGCTCACGTCTCGATCGTCGACCGCCTCCGGGCAGCCGGTCGTCCCCCCGACGGGTGGGCGTGCGTCCTCCTCCCGGCGCACGCCGGTCACGCTCCCGGCGCCGGGTGGACCGCGGTGCGGCACCCGGCGAGCAGGCGGGCGACCATCTGCCCGGCCTCCTCCCCGCCGTAGCCCGGTCCGGTGATGGACAGGTTCCCCACCGCGCGCAGCAGGACGAGCGCGTCGACGCGGGAGTCGACCTCCCCGGCGTCCTGGCTGGCCACGAGCAGGCTGGAGCACGCCGGGACCAGCTCCTCGAGGATCAGGGCGTGCAGGCCGGCCGCGCTCGGGTCGTCCGAGTGCAGGGCCTCGCTCAGGCCGTGCTTGGTGACCAGGAACTCCACGAAAGCCGCCACCCACCGCTCCAGCGCCTCGAACGCGGGGATCGGCTGCTCGCGCAAGGACGCGGCCAGGGCCGTGCACTCGGCGACCTGGTGGCGGTAGACGGCGCTGACCAGGTCGGCGCGGGTGGGGAAGTGGCGGTAGACCGTGCCCACCCCGACCCCGGCGCGTTCGGCGATGTCGCGCACCGGTGCCTGCACGCCGTGCTCGACGAACGCGGCGGCGGCGGCGGTGAGCAGTGCTTCGCGGCTGCGCCGCACGCCGGCCTGGCGCACTCCGGTCGTGGGGGTCACCACGGTCTCCCTTGCTCGCGGAACAATGTTCCGCTAACTTGGCGGAACGACGCTCCGCCAGTCTGGCAGAGCAGCCCCCTCGCGAAGGACACCCCGTGCCCGCAACTCCCGACCGCCGCCTCCTCGCGGTCAAGCCCCTCACCGTCCCCACCACCGGCCAGCCCGTCGAGCGCGGCGTCGACCTGCAGGTGAAGGTCACCGCACCCGTCGACGGCCAGGACCTGCCCGTCATCGTCTTCTCCCACGGCAACGCCTGGTCCATGGACGGCTACGAACCCCTCGCGGACCGCTGGGCCGCCATCGGGTTCGTCGTCGTCCAGCCCACCCACCTGGACTCCCGCCGCCACCGCATCGGCTTCGACGACCCCCGCTTCCCCACCATCTGGCGGGTGCGCATCGCCGACCTGCACGCCGTCCTGGACCACCTCCCCGCCGTCCTCGACCAGGTCCCCGGCCTGCCCGCCCGCGTCGACCTCGACCGCGTCGCCGTCGTCGGCCACTCCTGGGGCGGGCAGAGCGCCGGCGCCCTCCTCGGCGCCCGCGTCCTCGACGCCGACGGCACCCCGGGGGAGGACTTCACCCACCCGACCGTGAAGGCCGGCGCGCTCCTGGCCACCACCGGCACCGGAGACACCCTGACCCCGTTCGCCCAGGAGCACCTGCCGTTCATGCGGCCGGACTACACCACCATGACCACCCCCGCCCTCGTCGTCGCCGGCGGCGAGGACGACTCGGCCCTGTCCACCCGCGGGCCGGACTGGTTCACCGACGCCTACACCCTCAGCCCCGCACCCAAGCGGCTGCTCACCATCACCGACGGCGAGCACACCCTCGGCGGCCTCGCCGGCGAAGCCGTGAAGGAGACCAGCGACGAGGACCCCGACCGCGTCGCCCTCGTCGCCGACGCCGTCGCCGCCCACCTGCTCGACGTGCTCACCGGCGACGCCACCCGCTGGCAGGAACTCCGGGACCGGGTCGCCGCCGGCTCCGGCGCCCTCGGCCTCCAGGAGAAGTGAACTCGTCCCGGGGCCGGGGAACCGCGCGACCTCGGTGGACGCGTCGCGGGGCCACCGCACCGCACGGCCGACACCGACGGCGGAGCTCTCCGGCCGACCTCCCCGAGCCGTCCCGGATGACCTAGATTGTCCTGACATGGAACCCGTGACGGCACCCGACGAGGACTCGATCAACTTCCGCACGAGGAAGTGGGTGCGACCCGAGGACCTCAACGCGAACGGGACCCTGTTCGGCGGCAGCCTGCTGCGCTGGATCGACGAGGAGGCCGCGATCTACGCGATCCTCCAGCTCGGCAACGGCAAGGTCGTCACGAAGTACATCTCCGAGATCAACTTCGTCTCCTCCGCCCGGCAGGGCGACCTCGTCGAGATGGGCCTGCGCGCCACGGCGTTCGGCCGCACGTCGCTGACGATGCGGGCCGAGGTCCGGAACATGATCACCCGTCAGAGCATCCTGACGATCGAGAAGATCGTGTTCGTGAACCTCGGCCCGGACGGCCAGCCGCTGCCGCACGGGTACACGACGATCACGTACGACCGCGACCGCATCCCCAGCACCATGACCCTGGGCTGAGCCCCCTCACGCCGACGGGGGCGGCCCGGCCGTCTCGACGATCGCGAAACCCCGGCCGCGCAGCCGGCGGCGTTCAGCGTCCAGGTGGCTGAGCAGCCGGTCGGCCGCCCCCCGGCCGTGGGCGGTGACCAAACCCGCGGCGGCGTCGGCGTCGCGGGCGAGCACGGCGTCGACGATGCCGAGGTGCTCGGCGCGCGCCGCGGCCCGCGAGCGCGCCGAGCGGACCTCCAGCCAGCGGGTGCGGGCCAGCCGGACCAGCGCCCCGCTGACCGCGTCGGCGAGGAAGGGGTTGCGGGACAAGCGGGCCAGCGCGACGTGGAAGTCGGCACCGGCGCGCAGGCCGGTGCCCTCGTCGTCGGCGGAGGGCCGCCCGGCGGTGGCCCGCAGGTCCAGCAGCTCGGCGTCGGTGGCGCGCTCGACGGCGAGGGCGACGGCGGCGGTCTCGACGGCCAGGCGGAACTCGGCGACGGCGCGGACCTCGGTGAGGTCGAGGGGGGTGACGCGCCAGCCGCGGCCGTCGCGGCCGGTGAGGCCCTCGTTCTCCAGGCGGGCCAGGGCGGCGCGGACGGGGGTGCGGGAGACGCCGAGGAGTTCCTCGAGGCCGCGTTCGCTGAGCTTCTCGCCGGGCACGAGGTCGAAGCCGAGGATGGCGGCGCGCAGGGTCTCGTAGGGCCCGTCGGTCACGCGTCCTCCTCGGTCGCCGTACTGGTGCACCACGTTGGTATACCGTTCTGGTGTGCCAACGTACACCGCGCCCGTCCCCGTCCCGGCGGCCGCGTGGCGCATGCTCACCCTCGGCGTCGCCGCCCAGGCCGCGGGCACCCTCCTGGTCAGCACGCCGGTGTACCTCATCCCCCTCCTGCACGTCCGCGACGGCCTGTCGCTGTCCCGCGCCGGCACCCTGGCCGCCGCCCCCACCCTCGGGATGGTCCTGACCCTCGTCGCGTGGGGCGCGCTCGCCGACCGGTTCGGGGAACGCTGGGTCATCGCCGGCGGCCTCGCGCTGACCGCCACGTTCGCCCTGGCCGCCGCCCCCGCGCACGGCCTGGTCGCCCTCGGCGTCCTGCTCGGCCTCGGCGGCGCGGCCTCGGCCAGCACCAACGCCGCCAGCGGCCGCGTCGTCGTCGGCTGGTTCCCCCGCGAGCGCCGCGGCCTGGCGATGGGGCTGCGGCAGGTGTCCCAGCCGCTCGGCGTGGCCGTCGCCGCCGTCGTCGTGCCGCCGATGGCCGCGCGGTACGGCCCCGGCGGGCCGCTGCTGCTGTCGGCGGCCGTGCTGGCCGTGCTCGCCGTCGCCTGCGCCGCCGGGATCCGCAACCCCCCGCGCGCGGCGGCCGGGACCGACGTCGAAGCGCCGAACCCCTACCGCCGCGACGGGTTCCTGTGGCGCGTGCACGCCGTGTCGGTCCTGCTCGTCGTCCCGCAGTTCACGCTGTCCACCTTCGGGCTGGTCTGGCTGACCGTCGGGCTCGGCTGGGGCGGCACCGCGGCGGGGCTGCTGATGGGCCTGTCGCAGTTCGTGGGGGCGCTGGGGCGCATCGGGGTCGGCGCGCTCAGCGACCGGGTGGGCAGCCGGGTGCGGGTGCTGCGCTGGGTGTCCGTCGCCGGGGTCGCCGTGCTGGTCGCGCTGGCCCTGACCGGGACCACCGGCTGGGCCGTCGGCGTCGGGGTCGTCCTGGTCCTGGCCACGACGGTCTCGGTGGCCGACAACGGGCTCGCGTTCACGTCCGTCGCCGAGGCCGCCGGGCCGCGCTGGTCCGGCAAGGCCCTGGGCGTGCAGAACACCGGGCAGTTCATCGCCGCCTCCGCCGTCGGGCCGGGGGTGGGCGCGCTCGTCACGGCCGTGGGTTTCGGCTGGACGATCGGCCTGGTCGCCCTCGCCCCGCTCGCGGCGCTGCCGCTGGTCCCGCGGCGCGACCAGCACTCCTGAGGGGCGAGGATGGTGCCGTGAACCTCCTCGGTGACGCGGTCCTGCACGGTGGCGAACGGGCGACGCTGCGGCTGGCCCGCGAGTACCCGCACTCGGTGGCCGCGGTGTGGACCGCCCTGACCGACCCCACCCTCACCCGGCTGTGGTGGGCGGACCTGCGCGCCGACCTGCGTCCGGGCGGACGGTTCGACCTGGAGTGGCTCACCGGCCCGCCCGGGGAACTGGAGTGGTGGCCCGGGCAGATCACCGGGTTCGACCCGCCGCGGCTGCTGGAGCACACGAACTCCGAGCACGGGCTGCTGCGCTGGGAACTCGAACCCCTCGACGTGGGCGCCCTGCGCGCCCGCACCCGGCTGCGGCTGACCAACGACCTGGACGGCGAGGACGAGTGGGTCCCGATGTCGCTCGCGGCCTGGCACCTGCACCTGGAGCAGCTCGAGGTCGCCCTCGACGGCGGGAACGTCGACTGGAGCGCCTGGGGCAGCGCGACGAACCTGCGGCTGCGGGAGCTGCGGGCGGCGTACGCCGCGCACCTGCCGGGGTGACGGGCGTGGGCGCAGGACGCTTCGGGGTCTCCTCCCGGAACGTCCAACGGTCGGCTCGGGGAATCCTCGATCGTGTTGCGGTCCACCAGGAGGAGCGGACCGGCCGTGCTGAGGACCTGCCGGACCAGGGTTCCGGGGACCGGGTCGAGCCCCCACCTCGCACGATCCTGCGCTCGTAGGACTAGGGGGGCGTCCCACAGCCGACCTGGTTGCGCCCGCCCGCCTTGGCCAGGTAGACCCCGCGGTCCGCGCACGCCACGAGGTCCTCGAACGCCACCGCCTCCCGACCGCGAGAACCCCCCGGGTCGACGTTCCCGGCCGCCGCTCCGATGCTCACCGTCAGCGTCACCGGCCGCGACGTCGAGGTCGTCGCCACCAGCACCCGCACCCGCTCCGCGCACCGCACCAGCGCCCCCAGGTCCGCCCCCGGCACGACGGCGAGGAACTCCTCCCCACCGAAGCGAGCCAGCAGCACCGGCGCCGGCAACGCCCCTCGCAGCAGAGCGGCCAGCCACGCCAGAGCCTCGTCCCCGGCCAGGTGACCGTGCTGGTCGTTGACCGTCTTGAAGTGGTCGACGTCGATGACCAGCACCCCCGTCGACTCCCCCGTCGACTCCTCCGGCTGCTCCTGCGCCGGTCCCCTCACCGGCGGGCCACCAGCGGAGGCCGCTCCGGGGGACGCGACCGCAGGAGATGCGGCCACGGCAGAGGCCATCGAGCGCGCGGTGGGCCCGCGCCCACCGGAGGCGGCTCCCGCGGGGAGGTCGGTGACCCTGCGCCCCCACCCACCCGCCAACCCCAGCTCCCCCAGGCGACGGGCCAGGCCCTGCCGGTTCAACAACCCCGTGAGCGCGTCGTGGTCCGCGCGGTGCTGCAACTGCACCAGCAGCTCATCGACGTAGCGACGCGTCCAAGTCGTGATCGCCGTCAGCAGCACCAGCGCGGCCACCAACGGCACCATCGAGCGCAGGACCGCACCCGGTACCGGAGCCATCACCAGCGCTGCACTCCACGTCCCGACCACCAGCCCCAGCTGCGTCCACGCCTGCACCGGGCGGCGCAGCGCGGCCACCTGCAGCACCACGCACAAGCTGAGGGCCGCGGCCAGGCTCATCGCGTGCACCACCAACGTCAGGTACGCCGCGGCCGCCCCCGTCAGCGCCGTCGTCCCCGCCAGCGCCCAACCCGGCAGGCACGGCGGCCTGAGCACCAGCGCCAGCCCGGTCGTGAAACCCACCGCGCTCGCACCCACGTTCAGCAGGCTCGGCTGGATCCACGTCCACGGCAGGCCCACCACGGTGAACAACGCCGCGACAGCGCCCGTGGCCCGGGCGTCGAGCACCCGGGTGGCTCCCGCACCCAGGGGCGGGATGCTGCGCAGGACGCTCACGACAGGGGCCATCGACACACCGACCGTCCTGCTGCAGCCACCACGGCAGTGTTCACCCGGACGACGCCGCCCGCACAGCCGGAACGACCGCCGCGCGCGAGGGGCCGAGAAGCGTGCCGTGCGGCCTGCGGAGCTCGTCCCCGGTCCCCCGGCAGCTCAGTGGTGGTCCCCGGGGAAGCGGGTCACGCTCCCCGGCACCGTCAGTGCAGGACCTTCAGCCCGATCACGCAGCCGACGAGACCCAGGATGAGCAGCACCCGCGCGATCGAGACGGGTTCGGCGCCCGTCGCCATCGCGTAGGTCACGGTGCCGGCGGCGCCGATCCCCACCCACACCGCGTACGCGGTGCCGGTCGGCAGGGACCGCATGGCGTAGGCCAGGCCGACCATGCTGGCGACGACGGCGACGCCGAACACGGCGGTCGGCACGGGACGGGTGAAACCCTCGGACTTCCCCAGGGCGGTCGCCCAGACGGCTTCCAGCACACCGGAGACGACGAGCACGATCCACGACACGACGGGAACCTCCACCACCGTCTTGTCGCTGTCCGGGTACGGCGGGCTCGTCCGGGCGCCGGGTGCCCGGCACTCCTGGAAGGTTCTCCCGGGACGGACCGCCGGTCAACCCCCGCTCCCCCGTGGTGAGGGAGGACACAGCGGGGGGTCAGCGGACGGAGCGGGCCAGCTGGAGCAGGGACTCGGGGGCGTCGTCGCGCGGCAGGACGAGTTCGACGAACGCGGCGTGCTCCGGTTCGGCGCGCACCTTGCCGAGGACGTCGAGCAGCTCGGCGGGCGTGGCGGCCCGGAACACCGGCGTGTGCGGTGCGCCGAGGGCGGCGGGCAGCTTCGTCCAGTCCCACTCCACGACGTCCTGGTACGGGGCCTCGGGGCTGCGGATGGCCCGCTCGACGGTGTAGCCGGAGTTGTTGACCAGCAGCACGGTCGGGGTCAGGCCGAGGGACAGCAGCCGCCCGAGTTCCTGGATCGTCAGCTGCGCGGACCCGTCGCCGATGACGAGGACGGTCTCGCGCCCCGGCGCGGCCAGCATCGCGCCCAGCGTCGCGGGCAGCGTGTAGCCGATGGAGCTCCACACGGGCTGCCCCAGCAGGTCGCAGCCGTCGGGCACCGTCATCTCCAGCGCCCCGTAGAACGACGTCCCCGCCTCGGCGACCACCAGCGTCCCGGGGTTCAGCCATCGCTGCAGCAGCGGCCACAGGTCGGCGTGCGTCAGCGGCCCGTCGGGGTCGGCGGGCACGTGCGGGGCCGGGTCGGCCACGGCCCGGCGCGGCAGCGGCCCGGGCCGCGGGGACCGCGCGTCGAGGACCTCCTCCAGGATGCGCAGCGACTCCTCCAGGTACAGCCCGTAGAACGCCGACCCGGCGATCCGGGCGTGGTCCAGGTGCAGGTCGACCACCGCGTCGGGGTTGAACCCGTGGCTGAAGGAGCCGGTGAGGAAGTCGGTCACCACGACCCCGGCCAGCACCAGCGGGGACGCCTCGTCGACCCGCTGCCGCGTCTGCGGGTCGCGGGTGAACCGCCCCGCGTACACGCCCAGCGTCGCCGGGTGCGACTCGTCGAGCATCGCCTTGGACGCCGACTGCGTCGCGATCCGCACCCCGTTCTGCGCCGCGATCGCCCGGACGCGGTCCTCCAGGTGCCGGCGGTGCAGGCGCGGGCCGGCGAGCACGGTCACCTCGGGGGCCTGCCCGAGGAAGTCCGTCAGCGCGGCCCGGAACTCCTCGGCCACGGCGGCGTCGGAGTGCAGGACCCGCAGCGGCCGGTCCAGCGGCGCGGCGGGCACCGGGGCGACCGCCACGTCGGCGGGGATCCCCAGGTAGACGGGTTTGGAGGACCCGACGGCCGTCAGCAGGGCCCGGTCGATCGCCGTGCACGCCCCCTGCGCCCGGACGACGACGGCCGCGGCGCTCACCTCCCCCGCGATCCGCACGAAGTGGCCGAAGTCGCCGTCGGCCAGGGAGTGGTGCAGCAGCGCGCCCTCGGCCATCGCCCGCGTCGAGGGCAGCCCGACGACGTGCACGACGGGGACGTCCTCGGCGTAGCTGCCGGCGGTCGCGTTGACGGCCGACAGCTCCCCGACGCCGAACGTCGTCACCAGCGCCGCCGGCCCCCGCCGCAACCGAGCGTGACCGTCGGCGGCGTACCCGGCGTTCAGCTCGTTGCTGGACCCGACCCACCGCAACCCCGACCCGCCGAGCACCTCGTCGAGCAGCGCGAGGTTGAAGTCACCGGGCAGGCCGAACAGGTACCGGACGCCGAGCTGCTCCAGGCGGCGGGCCAGGTACGCGCCGACGGTGACGGTGTGAGTCATGGGACTGATGACACGACATCCCGTCGGAACGTACAAGAGACGCGCGTGTCGTTGGTCGTTCCGACCAGTCACGCGGGGTATCCGCTGCCTAGGGTGGTCGACGTGACCACTCTCGACGACACGGACCGGCGCATCCTGCTGGCGCTGGACCGCGACCCCCGCGCGACCGTGGCCCAGCTGGCGCTCGACCTGGGCCTGGCCCGGGGGACCGTCCACAGCCGCCTCGAACGCCTCGGCGCCGACCGCACCCTGCGGCCCAACTCGACCCGGCTGGACCCCGGGCGCGTCGGGCTGCCGATGCGCGCGCTGGTCACAGCGGGTGTCGAGCAGGGCGAGTTCGCCGGGCTCGTGGAGGACGTCGCCCGCATCCCCGAGGTCGTGGAGTGCCTCGGGATCTCCGGGGAGGCGGACCTGATGATCCAGATCGCCGCCCGGGACGCCGACCACGTGTACGACATCACCCAGCGCCTCATGCGCTGCCGCGGGATCCGCCGGACGTCGACCTCGATCGTCCTGCGCGAACTGCTCGCCTACCGGATGGACCACCTGCTCGCCTGAGCCCCGGGCCGCACCGCGCACCGTGCACCGTGCACCGGTGGTTCCCGGCGCGTTCTCCCCGCGTTCGCCGCGCCCTGCCACGTTGTGCCTGCCCCCGGAGCCGGCGCGTCGTCGCCGGAGAGCTCGAACGAGAGGTACCTCGGTGACCGACCCCCAGCCCAGCACGAACGACGACGGCGCGCAGGAGGGTCGCGGGTTCTTCACCCGCCGCGGCCTGCTCGGGACCGGTGGTCTCGCGACCGCCGTCGTCTTCGGCAAGGGCCTCGTCGACGCGTCGTCCGCGTCCGCCGCCCCCGCCTACGTGCCGGCGCAGCTGAACGTCAAGGACGCCCACTACTCGACCACCTACCGCCGCGTCGCGCTGTCCGCGACCGGCACCGGCAGCGCCGTGAGGGTCCTGCCCATCGACCGCGCCACCTTCCAGGTCGGCGCGAGGTTCGACCTGCGGGTCGAGGCCACCGGCGTCGACCCGGAGACCACGAAGATCGTCGTGAAGGTCAGCGACGGCAGCGGCCCCGCTCCCCTGCTGAGCCCGGCGCCGGTCCGCACCAGTTCCGCCGCGGACTCCGTCGAGGTCACCTTCAAGGACCTCGTCTACCCCGCCGACGGCACCTACACGATCGCCGCCGCCGTCTCCTCCGCGAAGGGCTCGGCCTCCCAGGAGGTCCGCCACGAGGTCCTGCCCGTCCAGACCGGCGGGAAGACCGCGAAGAACGTCATCTTCTTCCTCGGCGACGGCATGGGCCAGGCCGCCATCACCGGCGCCCGGATCCTGTCCAAGGGCATCGTGGAGGGCAAGTACAAGGCCCTGCTGGAGATGGACACCCTCGACCACCGGGGCAACGTCACCACCTCCGGCTGCGACTCGATCGCCACCGACTCGGCGAACTCCATGTCCGCGTACATGACCGGCCACAAGTCGGCCGTCAACGCGATGGGCGTCTACCCCGGCAACTCCGAGGACCCCACCGCCAGCCCGCGCGTCGAGACCCTCGCCGAGATCCTCAAGCGCTCGCGCGACATGTCCATCGGCATCGTCACCACCGCCGAGATCCAGGACGCCACGCCCGCGGCGGTGTTCGCGCACACCCGCCGCCGCTCCGAGTACCTCGACATCATGGACCAGGCCCTCACGCCGGAGCAGATGCCCGACGTGTACATGGGCGGCGGCCGCGCCTCGCTGCTGCCGCAGTCGGTCGAGGGGTCGCGCCGCGAGGACGACCGCGACCTCGTCGAGGAGTTCAAGGACAAGGGTTTCGCCTACGCGGGGACCCGCACCGAACTGGCGGCCGTCATGGCCGCCGGGACCCCCGACAAGCTGCTCGGCACGTTCCACAACGGGAACCTCAACGTCTACATCGACCGCGAGATCACCCCGAACCCCGACGTGCTCAAGCAGTTCGACGACCAGCCCGGCCTGGTCGAGATGACGAAGGCCGCGCTGAAGGTCCTGGAGAAGAACGACAAGGGCTTCTTCCTCATGGTCGAGGGCGCCTCCATCGACAAGTCCGAGCACCCGCTCGACGGACCCCGCGCCGTGTACGACACGATCGAGCTCGACCAGGCCGTCGGCGTCGCCAAGCAGTGGGCGGCCGGCCGCGACGACACCCTCATCGTCGTCACCGCCGACCACAACCACGCCATGAGCATCGCCGGCACCCACACCCTCTCCAAGGAGGGGTCGCCCGCGCGCCAGCAGAACGGCGTGTACGCCGACGCCGGGTTCCCCACCTACGTCGACGCCGACGGCGACGGGTTCCCCGACGACCCGAACCCCGACGTGCAGCTGTTCTTCGGCTGGTCGAACCACCCCGACCACCCCGACGACTTCGCGCACAACGCCGTCCTGGCGCAGCCGGCGCTGGAGGACCCCGCCACCGAGCAGGCGTTCCCCAACCCCGACCGCGACCCGGGCGCCGTCGTCCAGATCGGCAACCTGCCGCTGGACGAGACGAACTGCGTGCACACCGTCGAGGACGTCTTCATCGGCGCCTCGGGCCCGGGTTCGCAGCGCTTCGCGAAGCTGCTCGACAACACCGACGTGTTCCACGGCGTGTGCGCCGCGCTGGGTCTGGAGATCCCGACCTACGCGCTGAGGAGCACCGGGGGCAGGACCGCCGAGGCCGAGGTGTCGGCGCAGCAGGCCGAGCCCGTCGGCTGACGACCGTCCACGGGGGCCGTCGCCCCGGTGCCGAGGACCGGCACCGGGGCGGCGGCCCCCGTGCGTTCCGGGCGCACGGTCAGACGTCCACGAAGACGTCCGGCGCCGCGACCTCGCGGGAGCCCGGCCGCGCGAGCTGCGCCGCCTCGCCGTCGTCGCCGGGGTGGGTGTGCGCGATCTCCGCGCCGGCCTCGAAGGCCCGGCTCAGCAGCCAGCCCACCAGCGCCGGGACGGGCCCGGCGAGGCCCGCGAGGTGGACCGCCGGACCCGCCCAGCCGTCCGGGCGCAGCGCGTGGCCGGTCCCGACGGGCACCCCGGCGCGGTGCGCGAGCACCACGTCGGCCTCGGGGGCGACCCGGCGGGGACCCGCACCCCCCCCAGGGCACGCCCCGCGCGCCGCACCAGGAGCGCAGGGCGTCGACGTCGACGGCGGCGGCGGCGTGCACGTCGGCGTCGTTCCACTGCGCGTGCGGCGGCCCGCTCGCCACGACCCGTGCGCCGGGCAGTGTGCCGGGCCGGTGCCCCGGGGGTGGAGCGCTTCACGCGCGCCCGCCCCGCGCGGGTGTGACGCAGGACACATCCAGGGGTCGTAACGCCCCGGGGGGCTGCGCCGATGTCGTGGGTGAGTCCGGGGGGCGCGCCCAGATCCGGGGGGACCTGATCGCGTCGGACTCGTGGGGGAAGCAGTACCTGTGCCCGGTGGTCGGGGGGTCGACCGCCGGGGACGAGACCCGGGAGTCCGGGGGGTGCGTCCCGACCGGGGGGTCGGTGAGGACGCATCGGACTCGCGGAGTTGGGGTGTCAGCCTGGTGGCCGGGGGGTCGGCCACCAGGCAACCCCGGCGGAACCTCCCTGCGGCAGGTCGGTCCGGTGGATCAGTCCGGCAGGTAGAGGCAGAACAGGTGCCCGTGCGGGTCCCGCAGCACGCGGACCGTCTCCTGCGGCTGGAACTCCTCGACCACCGCACCACCGGCGACGGCGTGCTCCACCGCGGCGACCAGGTCGTCGACCGCGACGTCGAGGTGGACCTGCATCTGCTGGTCACCGGCCTGCGCGGGCCACTGCGGCCGCACGAACGCCTCCTCCCGCTGGAACGACAGCCCCGGACCGCCCAGCGGGTCGGCCAGCACCACCCAGTCCGGGTCCTCCTCACGGGTCTCCAGCCCCAGCAGGTGGCGGTAGAACGCCGCCAGCGCAACGGGTTCGGGAGTGTCCAGGACGGTCGAGGTCAAACGCAGGCGCGCCACCGCCCCAGCGTCGTCCGTCCCCGCCGCCCCCGCACCCCGGGAGCGTCGCCGCCGGGGGGCGACACGCCGACGCGACCCCGTTCCCGGCCCGCGTCCCGGATGGTCCACCATCGTCACGTGAGCGCCCGGTCCGAACCGTCGTCGCTGAGCCTGGAGCGCAGCCGGCGGGCCGCCTCGCAGGCCCGCGCGTTCGTGCGCGAGCGCTGCGTGCGCGAAGGGGTCACCGAGTCCGTCTGCGACACCGCGGTGCTGCTCGTCAGCGAGATCGTCACCAACGCCGTCGAGCACGCCCGCAGCCGCGTCGAGCTGGCCGTCGCCGTCACGCCCGCGCGGGTCCGCGTCGAGGTCGGCGACCAGAACGGCGCCCTGCCCGCGATCCAGCGGGCCGACCCCGGCGCCGTCCACGGCCGCGGCATGGCGATCGTCGACGGCCTGGCCGGGGACTGGGGCGTGCGGCCCGAGGCGCGCGGCAAGACCGTCTGGTTCGAACTGCCCCGCTGACCGCGCGCGGGAGGCCGCCCCGGCGCCGACGGGGAGGGGTGACGGCCCCTGCCGCCCCCGACGACGAGGGCCCCTGCCCCGGCTGGCGCGCACGGAGGTGACCTCCGGGCCCCGGGGACGGGTGGTGGCGACCCTGCTCGCGCTGCTGCCGTTCGCGCTGGGCCTGTGCTCCTCCTCCCACGGCTGGGCGCTGAACCCCGACACGCGCCGCGCTGGCACGTTCCGGTACCGCGTGCCACGGTGAGGTGGACCGAGACCCCGCCCCGCGAGATCCCGGGAGGACCGTGCGTCCCACCCCCACCCCCGTCCGCCCCGGCCACCGGGACGTCCTCGGGGTGCCCCTGCTCCTGGCCCTGGTCGCCGCCGCGATCGCCTGGGTGCTCGGCGGCCACCTCGCCGCCGCCGCCCTCGTGACGCTGGCGGCCTACGAGATCGCCCTCAGCGTCGACAACGCCGTCCCGATGGCCGGGGTCGCGGGCCGCCTGCACCCGCGCACGCGGGCCGTGTTCCTCACCGCCGGGTTGTTCGTCGGCGTCGTCGTCATGCGGTTGCTCGTCCCGCCGCTGGCCGTGGCCACGGCCGGGGGCGAGGAACTGGCCGACACGACCGCGGACATCGTCACCGACCCCACGTCGTACGCGGCGGACCTGGCGGCGATCCGCCCGGAGCTGGCCGGTTTCGGCGGCGTCTTCCTGTGGATGGTGTTCAGCGAGTTCCTCGTGAACGCCGAGCGCAAGGACCGCCCGCTGTGGATCGCGCCGCTGGAACGGCCCTTCTACCGCCTGCGCCGCCCGCGCCTGGTGCAGTTCTCGATGGCCGCCGTCCTCGCCGCGGCAGCCGCCGCCGTCGCCGCCGACCACCGCGACGTCGCCCTCGCCGGGGCCGCCGGGATCGCCGGGTACGCGCTGGTGAAGCTCGGTGCCCGGCACGTCCTCACCCACGCCCTCGCGGTCGTCGCCGAGCGGGCCCTGGCGGTGTTCCTGCTCCTGGAGGTCCTCGACGGGGCGTACTCGTTCTCCGACAGCGGGACGGGCCTGCCCGCCTGGGAACGGCTCGCGATCGGGGTCGCCGGGGTCAGCATCGGCGCGGTCTTCCTCGTGCGGCTGACGCGGCGGCTGGACGCCGTGGAGGCGCTGAAGCGGTACGAGCACCTGCCCGCCGGGGCGGCGTACGCGCTGGGCGCCCTCGGGGCGCTGCTGTGGCTGTCGCTGCTCACCCCCGTCCCGGCACCCGTGGCGGCCTGGTTCGGGGCCGTCGTCATCGGCGCGGCCCTGGTCAGCTCCCTGGTCCGCAACCACCGGCGGGGACGGCCGCTGCGCGGGGCGGACCTGCCGGCGCAACGGCACGGCGGCTCCCGCAGCGCCTCCCGGCGGCGCTGAGCCCGATGAGTCCGGCGCCGCCCGCCGGTCCACCCCCCGTGCACACCACCCCGACCCGCGACCCCGTCGTCGCCCAGCGCCCCGCGGTGCCGTACGTGGGCGTCCGCCGCACCGTCACCCTGACCACGGTGGGCCTGGTCGCCGACCGCCTCGGCGACCTCGTGGGGCTCGTCCTGGACGCCGGGTCCGCTCCGGCCGGCCCGCCGTTCCTGCGGTACGAGGTCGTCGACATGGCGGCCGCCCTGGTCGTGGTGGCGGGGGTGCCCGTCGACGGGCCCGTCCCCACCCCCGGTGACGTGCACACCGGCACCCTGCCCGCCGGCCGGTACGCCACCGTCGTCCACCGCGGGCACCCCGGCACCCTCGTCGGCGCCACGGCCGACCTGCTGGCGTGGGCGCGGGACCGGGGCCTCACCCTCGACGTGAGCCCCTCCGGGGACGGCGACCGCTGGGGGTGCCGGCTGGAGAGCTACCTGACGGACCCCGCCGGGGAACCGGACCCGGACCGGTGGGAGACCGAGCTGGCGTTCCGGCTCGCCGGCTGAGGACCCGGCGGCCACCGGCCGCGGCCTCAGGTCCGCAGGGCCAGCAGCACCACGTCGTCCTCGACCTCCCCGGTCTCCCGCACGGCCGTCAGCAGCCGGTCGCACAGCCCGTCCAGGTCCACCGGCTCCCCCCGCGCCAGACCGCGGACGTGCCCCTCGACGGTCGCCGCCAGCCACGCCAGGCCCTCGTCGATGTCCGCCGACCGCCGCTCGATGAGCCCGTCGCTGTACAGCAGCACCGTCGACCCGGCCTCGACCACGACCTCGTGGTCGGTGCGGGCGGTGCCGGGGTCCAGCCCCAGCAGCAGCTCGGCCTCGGTCCGCAGGATCCGCAGCCGCCGGTCGGGGCCCACGACGACCGGTGGCGGGTGCCCCGCGTTGGACCAGCGCAGCCGGTGCCGTCCCGCGGCCGCCAGCTCCTCGTCCTGCTCCACGCTGAGCACGACGGCCGTCGCCAGCGCCGGCACGCCCAGCCCCGCCACGGCCCGGTCCACCGCCCGCAGGATCCCCGCCGGCGGGTGGCTGACCGTGTAGGCGATGCCGCGCAGCAGGTTCCGCACCTGCGCCATGGCGGCCGCGGCCTCGCGGTCGTGACCGCAGACGTCTCCCACCACCAGCGTGCTCACCCCCGTGGAGGTGACGAACCCGTCGTACCAGTCGCCCCCGACCTGGGCGCGCTCGGCGGCGGCCCGGTACCGGGTGACGACCCGCAAACCGTCGGGCTGCACCGGCTCGGCCAGCAGGCTGCGCTGCAGCGCCTGCGCCAGCCGCCACGTCCGCTCCGCCTGCAGCTGCTCCGCCTCCCGGACCCGGAGCCGGGCCAGGGTCTGCGCGCACTGCGCGGCGAACGCCTCCAGCACCCCCAGCGCCGCGGCGGTGAACGTCT
This sequence comes from Kineococcus rugosus, assembly GCF_050871975.1. Taxonomy (NCBI): domain Bacteria; kingdom Bacillati; phylum Actinomycetota; class Actinomycetes; order Kineosporiales; family Kineosporiaceae; genus Kineococcus; species Kineococcus rugosus. Next base: position 54,923 of record NZ_JBJLSJ010000032.1, read on the forward strand.
GCGCCTGCTTCCAGCCCACGAGCAGCGCCCCCAGGACGACCTGGTCACCGGCCTCGTCGACGGTCGTCAGGGGCAGGCAGGCCCACGCGCGGCACCCGCTGATCTCGACGATCTCCTGCGCCCCGTGCCCGTACGCGAGGGTCGCCGCCAGGTCCGGCAGCAGGATCCGCCGCCCGGTGGTCGCGGTCACCGCGACCGGCAGCGGGTCGTCCAGCCGCAGCCGGGCGTACCGCAGCTGGATGCCCGCCCCCAGCGAGGCCGTGATCGTCAGGTCGACCGCGTCCCCGGAACGGACCCCGACCGCGCCGCCCTGCGCGCCCAGGGCCGCCAGCCCGCGGTCGACGACGACGTCGGTGAGCTCGGCGACGTCGGCGGCGCGCGCCACCCCCACCGACGCCTCGGCCAGCGCGGCCAGTTCCCGGGTGCGGGCCCGCTCGGCGTCGCGGGCGACCTGGATCTCGCGGACGCGGTCGAACAGCTCGGCCTCGGCGGTCAGGGTCCGCGCCTGCCACCGCTCCTCGGCCCGTCGCCGCCGGGCGCCGTCACGGCGGTCGCTGACGTAGTCGGTGATGTCCTCGACCCGGTGGATCAGCGCCGCGACCTCGCCGGTGTCGTCCAGGACGGGGGCCACGACGGACGACCACCAGCGCTGCCGCCACCGCCCGGTGCCGAGGTCGAGCTGCGGGAAGGGCCTGGGGGACAGCGATTCCGGGCGGCCGGTCCGCAGGACCTGCTCCAGGCACTCGTGGAGCCCGGTGAGCCCGCCGGGCGCGGTGCCGCCGGGGCCGGGGGCCCGGTCCGGGGCCCGGTCCGGGGGTGCTGCGTGCTCGCGCAGGACGTCCAGGAGGGGCCGCCCCTCGACGGCGGCGGCGTCCCGGCCCAGCAGCCGCAGGTAGGCGTCGTTGGCGCGGACGACCCTCAGCCGGCGGTCCAGCAGGACGTGGGGGCTGGGCAGGGCGTGGAACACCCGCAGGTCGTCGAGCTGGACGTCCACCGGCCCTCCCGGCGTCGACACGGTGGTGCGGAACGCCTTCGTCCGGCCCCCCCCCGGCCCCGGGGGGGCCCGCCGGGGGCCGCCGGGGGGGGGGGGCGCACTATGTGGCGGCGCAGCAGGTGTCGGACCCCAAGCAC
>NZ_JBJLSJ010000033.1:0-55337 GCF_050871975.1 Kineococcus rugosus
CGCCCGCCCGCCCCCCCCCCCCCCCCCCCCCCCCCCCCCCCCCCCCCCCCCCCCCCCCCCCCCCCCCGCCCCCCCCCCCCCCCCCCCCACCAGCCGAGGCTCGACGAGGAGGACCACGGTGTCCGGACAGCACACGACCACCACGGGGACGACGGCGACGGCGGAGGCCCCCGAGGACGCCCTGCTCGCCCGCGTGAGCGCGGGCGAGGGGCAGGGCCGGGAGATCTTCGAACCGGCGACGGGCCGGCTGCTCGGCCACGCGCCGCAGCACGGCGTCGACGACCTCGAACGCGCCCTGGCCGCGGCGGGGTCCGCCCAGGGCGCCTGGGCCGCCCTGGGGCACGCCGAGCGCAGCGCCCGCCTGAACCGCATCGCCGACCGCATCGACGCCGAGGCCGAGGCGCTGGCCCGGCTGCTGGCCCGCGAGCAGGGCAAACCGCTCAACGGGCCGAACGCCCGCTTCGAGGTCGGCGCGTGCTCGGCCTGGCTGCGCGCCACCGCCGCCACCGTGCTGGAGGACGAGGTCGTCGTCGACGACGGGCAGCAGGTCTCGGTGCTCACCTACCGCCCGCTGGGGGTCGTGGCCGCCGTCGGTCCGTGGAACTGGCCGCTGATGATCACCGTCTGGCAGGTCGCCCCGTCGCTGCGGATGGGCAACACCGTCGTCGTCAAACCGTCGGAGTTCACCCCCCTGAGCGTCCTGGCGCTCGTGTCGATCTTCGCCGAGGAACTGCCCGAGGGCGTGCTCACGGCGGTCGCCGGCGGCCGCGACGTCGGCGCCCGGCTGGTGGCCCACCCCGACGTCCGCAAGGTCATGTTCACCGGGTCCACCGCCACCGGCCGCAGGATCGTGGAGAGCTCCGGGGCGAACCTGGCCCGGCTGACCCTCGAGCTCGGCGGGAACGACGCCGGCATCGTCCTGCCCGACGCCGACCCGGCCGCCATCGCCCAGGACCTGTTCTGGGGCGCGTTCATCAACACCGGCCAGACCTGCGCGGCCCTCAAGCGCCTCTACGTGCACGAGTCCCTCCACGACGAGGTCGTCGCCGCCCTCGCCGACGTCGCCCGGGCGATGCCGATGGGCCCGAGCCTCGACGAGGACAGCGTCCTGGGCCCGGTCCAGAACGCCATGCAGTTCGACGTCGTCAAGGGCCTGGTCGACGACGCGAAGCAGCGCGGCGGCACCGTCGTCACCGGGGGGGAACCGGCCACCGAGCTCGGGCCGCTGTTCTACCCGGTCACCCTGGTCACCGGCCTGCACGACGGCGACCCGCTCGTCGACCAGGAGCAGTTCGGCCCCGCCCTGCCCATCGTGGAGTACACCGACGTCGAGGACGCCATCGCCAGCGCCAACCGGCTCGACGTGGGCCTCGGCGCGTCCGTGTGGTCCTCCGACCCCGACCGGGCGCAGGAGGTCGCCGACCGCCTCGAGGCCGGCACCGTCTGGATCAACGCCCACGGTGGCGTGCACCCCATGGCCCCGTTCGGCGGGGTCAAGGGTTCCGGCTACGGCCTGGAGTTCGGCGTCGAAGGGCTCAAGCACGTCGCCGTCCCCAAGGTCGTCACCCGGCGCAAGGGGGCGTGATGGGCCCCGACGCGCGACCCGACGTGATCGTCGTCGGGGCCGGGTCGGCCGGGTCCGTCCTGGCCCGGCGCCTGCTGGACGCCGGCCGCTCCGTTCTGCTGCTCGAAGCCGGGCCCCCCGAGACGAACCCGGCCATCGCCGAACTCGCCCGGCTGGGCGAGCTGTGGCGCTCCGAGGTCGACTGGAACTACTCCACCGTCCCCCAGGCCGGGGCCGGCGGGCGCCGGCTGTTCCTGCCCCGCGGCAAGGTCGTCGGCGGCTCGCACGCCCTGAACGCCTGCATCTGGGTCCGCGGCTGCCGGGAGGACTACGACGGCTGGGCCCGTGCCGGCAACGCGGGCTGGGGCTGGGACGACGTCCTGCCCGTGTTCCGCGACATCGAGAACTTCCAGCACGGGGCCAGCGACGTCCACGGCGCCGACGGGCTGCTCGACGTCGTCGCCGACTACCCGCTGCACCCGCTGCAGCAGGCCGTCCTGGAAGCCGCCCAGCAGGCCGGGATCGACCGCGTCGCCGACTGCAACGCCGGCCGCCTCGACGGCGTCGCCCCCCAGCAGGTCACCACCCGCGACGGGCGGCGCTTCAACACCTGGCACGCCTACCTGCGCCCCGTCCTGGACCACCCCGCCCTGGAGGTCGTCACCGGCGCCTGGGTGCACGACCTGCTCCTCGAGGCCGGCGCCGTGCGCGGGGTCCGGTACGCCCTGCCGGACGGCTCCGTGCAGGAGGTCCGGGCCGACACCGTCGTGCTGTCGGCCGGGGCGCTGGACACCCCGCGGGTCCTGCTGCGCTCGGGCATCGGCCCCGCCGCCGAGCTCGCCGCCCTCGGCGTCGACCCCGTGCACGACCTGCCCGGCGTGGGCAAGAACCTGCACGACCACCTCCTGGTGCCGGTCATCGTGCAGACCGAGCGGGAGATCCCGCTGCCCGGACCGGGCCAGAGCGCCACCCAGGTGCACTGGTGGTGGCGCTCACGGCCGGGCCTGGACCGCCCCGACACCCAGCCGCTGGTGTTCTCCGTGCCGATGTACGGCGACACCCTCAACGGCCCGGCCGACGCGTTCACGATCTACGCCGCGCTGGTGACCCCCCGCAGCCGGGGGACGCTGACGCTGACCGGCCCGGACCCGGCCGACCCGACGGCCATCGACCTGGGCGCGCTGACCCACCCCGACGACGTGACCTCCCTCGTCGCCTCGGTGCAGCAGGCCCGCCAGGTCGCGCGGCAGCCCGCGCTCGCCGGGTGGGGGCCGACCGAGCTGCACCCCGCCGCGGGGCTGGAGGGCCCGGAGCTGGAGGAGTACGTGCGGCAGAACGTCTGCACCTACCACCACCAGGTCGGCACGGCCCGGATGGGGACCGACGAGCTCGCCGTCGTCGACCCGCGGACCCTGGCCGTCCACGGCGTCACCGGCCTGCACGTGGCCGACGCCTCGGTGATCCCGACCATCCCCGCGGGGAACACCAACGCGCCCTCGATCCTGATCGGCGAGAAGGCGGCCCGGGCGCTGATCGCGGCGACGGACGGCGCCGGGGTCGCCGCGGCGGTCTGAGCGCCCCTCCCGGACGCGCGACGGGGCCCGCACCCCCCGAGGGTGCGGGCCTGCGTCGTCGTGCCCCGACCGGGTCGGGGCCCTCAGGCGCCGGCGGAGAACACCCCGGCGAAGAAGCGGGGCAGTTCCTCGCGGTCGGTCAGCGGGACGACCGCGGCGACGTACTGGTCGGGGCGGACGGCCACCACGCACCCGGCGGGGTCGATCCCGCGGTCGGCGAAGACGTCCTCGTCCGGGTGCAGGGCGTGCACCTTCTCGTAGTCGACGAGGCCGAACGGGCCGGTGCGCGGCAGGAACACCGGCGGGACGGTCCCGAGGTCGACCTCGGGGTGCGGCACCGGGAACACGACCTTGACGTCGAAGAGGGCGTCGAGGTCCTCCCCGTCGCGGGTGTGCGCGACGACGGGGGAGGCCGGGTCGGTCGCCAGCCACCGCGCCCACGCGGTCAGCCCCGGCCCGGGGGCGCCGTCGGCGGGGGCGTCGGCGAACGCGTACAGCCGCCAGCGGCCGTCGGCGCGGGCGTGGTGGCCCAGGTGCAGGGGGTTGCCGTCGGCGACGCGGGAGACGCGGGGGGACTTGAACCGCTTGCCGACCGTGAACGCCTTCGCGAGGTCCTGGTGCCCGTCCCCGGCGACGACCTGCGAGGGCGGGTAGTGGGTGCGGAAACCCGCGGGGAACTCCGCGGTCGTCGTGTAGAACTCCCCGAGCTGACCGGGGTCGTCGAAGTCCTCCGGCTTCTTCGCCATGAGGGCCGACCACTCCTTGTCGAAGTCGATGAGGTTCTGCGCGATGACCTGGCGCTCGGCCGAGTAGGTGCGCAGCAGCGAGGCCGGGCTCCGGCCGGTGAGGACGTGCGCGAGCTTCCACCCGAGGTTGAACGCGTCCTGCATGGACACGTTCATGCCCTGCCCGGCCTTCGCGCTGTGGGTGTGGCAGGCGTCGCCGGCGATGAAGACGCGCGGGTCCGGCTCCTCGCCCTCGGGCAGGTCGTGCGGGACGTCGTCGAACCGGTCCGTCAGCCGGTGCCCGACCTCGTACACGCTGTACCAGGCGACGTCCTGCACGTCGAGGGTGTACGGGTGCAGGATCGCGTTGGCCCGCTCGACCGCCGTCTCGACCGTGGTGGCGCGCACCGCACCGGCGTCGTCGGCGGCGGTGTCGCCCAGGTCGACGTACATGCGGAACAGGTGCCCGCCCTCGCGCGGGATGTGCAGGATGCTGCCGCTGCTGGACTGGATCGCGCACTTGGTGCGGATGTCGGGGAAGTCGGTGACGGCCAGGACGTCCATGACGGCCCAGGCGTGCAGGGCGGCGTCACCGGTCAGGGAGCGGCCGATGGAGCGGCGCACCCCGCTGCGGGCCCCGTCGCACCCCACGACGTACTTCGCGTGGACGGTGCGGTCGACACCGGTGGTGGTCCGCAGGTGGACCTCGACGGGGTGCTCACGGCCCTCGTGGACCTGCAGGTCCACGAACTCCCAGCCGTGGTCGGTGCCCATGCGGGTGGGGGAGTCCCGCATGACCTCGGTGAAGTGGTCCAGCACCCGGGCCTGGTTGACGATGAGGTGCGGGAACTCGCTGATGCCGTGCGGGTCGTCCTTCTCGCGCGCGGTGCGGACGATCCGCGAGGGGGCGGACGGGTCCGGCGCCCAGAAGCACATCTCGGTGATGCGGTACGCCTCCTCGGTGATGCGGCCGGCGAACCCGAAGGCCTGGAACGTCTCGACGCTGCGGGCCTGGATGCCGTCGGCCTGGCCGATCTCCAGCCGGCCCTCGCGGCGCTCGACGAGGCGGGTGCTGATCGAGGGGAACTGCGCGAGCTGCGCGGCGAGCAGCACCCCGGCCGGGCCGGCCCCGACGATCAGCACGTCGGCCTCGTCGGGCAGGTCGGCGGACCACGTCGCGCCGGGCGCGGCCGGGGCGACGCGGGGGTCCCCGGAGACGTAGCCGTGGTGGTGGAACTGCATGGTCGGTCCTCCCGGACGTCGATGTCGCGGCCACTCGCGGGGCTCACCCGTGGAGTTCGATATGCGAACTCGTGTTTCGCAAGCAGAACGACGCTAGGGTCGGGCCACGGGCCGGTCAAGTGGACGGCGTCGAGGTGCCTCCCCGGGTTTCCCGGGGTTCGTCGGGGTTCGTCGGGGTTCGTCGGGGTTCGCCGGGGTTCGCCGGGGTTCGCCGGGGAACGGAACGGAGCAGCCGTCGTGGTGGGAGCAGGGACCGCCGTCTCGCAGACGCTGTCGCGCGGGCTGCGGGTGCTGGAGGAACTGGCCGCCGCCCCGCGCGGCCTGAGCGTCGACGAGGTCGCCGGCGCGCTCGGGGTCCACCGCTCCATCGCCTACCGGCTGCTGCGCACCCTGGAGCACCACCGGCTGGCCGAGCGCGACGACGGCGGCCGCTACCGCCCCGGCGTCGGCCTGGCGGTGCTGTCCCGGGGGGTCCTGCCGGACCTGCGGGCCGCCGCCGAGCGCGTCCTGGAACCCCTCGTCGAGGAGCTGGGGATCACGGTGTTCGTCGTCGTGGCCCGTGACCGGGACTGCCTCACGCTGGCCAGCCTGGAACCGCGCCGCGCCGGGGCGGGCCTGGCCCAGCGGCCCGGGACGGTCCACCCGCTGGACCGCGGTGCCCCCGGCCTGGCGCTGCGGGCCGCGGGAGCCCCCGGCGGCACGAGCCGGGCCGCGGAGGTCGAGGAGGTCCGGGCCCGCGGGTACGCCGTGTCGCACGACGAGGTGATCCCCGGCGTGCGCTCGGTGGCCGTGCCGGTGCCGGCCCACCTGGGGGAGCCGTGCGCCCTGGCGGCCGTGCACCTGGACGGCGAGGACGTGCGCGAGGGCGTCGTCGTGGCGCGGCTGCGGGCCGCCGCCGACCGGCTGGCCCGCGACCTGGGGGCCTGAACCTCAGGGGCGCAGGTCGCGCGGGGACGCGCCGAACTCGCTGCGGAACGCGCGGGAGAAGTGCGCCGGGTCGGTGAACCCCCAGCGGCGGCCCACGGCCGCCACCGTCGTCCGGGCCGAGCCGGGGTCCAGCAGGTCGTCACGGCAGCGTTCCAGGCGGCGCCGGCGCACCCACCCGCCCACGGTCCGCCCCTCGGCGTGGAACAGGGCGTGCAGGGTGCGGACCGAGACGTGGTTGGCCGCGGCGATGACCGCCGGGTCCAGGGGCTCGTCGAGGTGGTCCTCGATCCACGCCTGGACCGCGCCCAGCCGCCCGCCGCGCACCGCCCCCGCGCCGAGCACGTCCAGCAGGGTCACCGACAGCAGGGCCGTCGCGGCGCGCACGGTGGTGCCGGAGCGCTCGTGCTCCAGGTGGCCGTGGTCACCGGCGATCTCCTGCAGCAGCGGCGTCAGCAACCGGGCGCTGCCGGCGTCCCCGGCGATGGTGACCGCCAGCAGCTCGCGCACCTGCTCCGCGGCCAGGCCCAGCGCCGCGCCCGGGACCATGAGGACCAGCGCCCGGAACTCCCCGTCCCGCCCCGTGGCGCCGCACAGCTCGTAGTCGTCGGCGGTGTCGTAGACCGCGAGCTGGCCCGGCCCCAGGTCGGCCTCGCGCCCGTGCTGGCGGACGGTGGAGCGACCGCGCAGCTGCAGGGACACCTTGTAGGCGTGCCCGGGCCGCGCGGTGCCGGCCCCGGCGCGGGTGTGCCGGACGAGGTGCCCGCTGCCGGTGGACAGGTCCGAGACGAGGGCGCCGCCGGTGCTGACGGCGTGCATGCGGGCGTGGAAGGGGCCGTGCGAGGTGGCGGTCACGTCGAGGGGGACGAACGCCTCGCCGACCACCCGCTGCCAGCTGCGCACGTCGTGGACCGCGGCGTCCCTGACGATCGTCCGTCCCACCGGTGAAGCCTCCCCGCTCCCGCGCGCTCGCGCGCCCGACCCCCCGATGGTGCCACCGCTCGGCCCCCCGCTCGACACCCCCGTGCTCCGGGTGGGGGGCCGTGAGAGGGTCCTGTGACGTGCCCAAGCTCGTCGACCACGCCGAACGCCGCGACCGGATCATCCGCGCGGCCTGGCGGATCATCGCCGAGCGGGGCATCGACGCCGCCACGATGCGGGAGATCGCCCGCGAGGCCGGGTACGCCAACGGGGCGCTGACCCACTACTTCGCCGACAAGGACTCCCTCCTGCGCGCGGCCTACGAGTACGTGTACGCGGCCACCAACCAGCGGGTCGCCGTCAGCGTGCACGGCCTGACGGGCGTGGAGGCGCTGCGGGCGTTCTGCCGGGAGGTGCTCCCGCTGGACGACCTGACCGTCGACGAGGCCCGCGTGGTGCTGGCGGTGTGGAGCCGGATGACCGTCGACGCCGACCTGCTGGACGTGCACGCGGCGTCCATGCGCGCGTGGCGCGACGACATCGTCCGCTGGCTCGGCGAGGGCCGGGCGCTGGGCCGGGTCCGGTCCGGCACCGCCGACGAGGTGCTCGCCGACCACCTGATCACCCTGCTCATGGGGGCGCAGGTCCTGGTCCTGTCCGGCGACGTCGCCGGGCCGTCGGCCCAGGAGCAGCTCCTGGAGGAGTGGCTCGGGCGCCTCGGCCGTCCCTGAGCCCCACCCGGGAGATCCCGCGGGGAACCCCGTGGACCTCCCGTGGACCTCCCGCGGCCCACCGCCGGGCCGGGGGGGTGGAGCGGGTTCCGCGGAAACGAGAACGTCACGAGGGGTTTTCACGGCGGAAACCCGTGCGGTAACTTTGGTTCTACAGTCGGAGACTCAAAGAGGAGGCCCCATGACCACTGCCCCGCCCGTCGTCACCGCCCCGACCACCACCGCTCCCCACCCCCTGTCCTCGCTGAGCTCCGACGAGATCGCCGCCGTGCGCGAGGTCCTGGCCGGAGCCGGTCTGGTCCACCGGAACACCCGGTTCGTGCACGTGGGACTGGTGGAACCGACCAGGGCCGAACTGCGCGCTCCCGGCGTCCCGGTGCGCCGGGCCCGCGCGCTGCTGCACGACGTCACCGTGGTCGCCGGCCGCGACGTGGTCGTCGACCTCGACACCCGCTCGGTGGAGTCGGTCACCGCGCTGGACGCCGCGACCGACGGTCAGCTGCCCGTCCTGGACGAGGAGTTCGAACTCGTCGAGCAGTTGCTGGCCGCCGACGAGCGCTGGCTGGCGGCGCTGGCCGCGCGCGACCTCGACGTCGCCGACGTGCGCGTCGCGCCGCTGTCGGCCGGGGTCTTCGAGTACGAGGACGAGGTCGGCAGACGCGTCCTGCGCGGCCTGGCGTTCCGCCAGGACCACCCCGCCGACCACGCCTGGGCGCACCCGGTCGACGGCCTGGTCGGCTACGTCGACGTCATCGCCCGGGAGGTCACCCAGGTCCTCGACCTCGGTGCCGTCCCCGTCCCGGAGGGGTCGGGGAACTACGACGACCCGGCCGTGCGCGGGGAGTACCGCACCAGCCAGAGACCCATCTCCATCACCCAGCCCGAGGGTCCCAGCTTCACCCTCGACGGCGACCTGCTGCAGTGGGAGAACTTCTCCGTCCGCATCGGGTTCGACGCCCGCGAAGGCCTGGTCCTGCACCAGCTCTCGTTCTTCGACCGCGATCAGGGCCGGGACCGCCCGATCGTCCACCGGGCCTCGATCGCCGAGATGGTCGTGCCCTACGCCGACCCCTCCCCGGTGCGGTCCTGGCAGAACTACTTCGACACCGGCGAGTACCTGGTGGGGCGGTACGCCAACGCCCTGGAACTGGGCTGCGACTGCGTCGGGGAGATCACCTACCTCGACGCCGTCATCGCCGACGAGCTCGGCCACCCCCGTGTCCTGCCGAACGCGATCTGCCTGCACGAGGAGGACTACGGCATCCTCTTCAAGCACACCGACCTGTGGGCGGGCACGTCCGCGGTGCGCCGGCAGCGCCGGATGGTGGTCTCGTTCTTCACCACGATCGGGAACTACGACTACGGGTTCTACTGGTACCTCTACCTCGACGGGACCATCGAGTTCGAGGCCAAGGCCACCGGGATCGTGTTCACCTCCGCCTACCCCGGGGCCCGCGAGGACGGTTCGCCGTACCCGTACGCCTCGGAGATCGCCCCCGGCCTGGGGGCGCCGTACCACCAGCACCTGTTCTCGGCGCGGCTGGACATGGCCGTGGACTCCGGGCTCGACGACGCCACCGGGAACTCGGTGGAGGAGATCGACGTCCAGCGCGTCCCGACCGGTCCGGAGAACCCGCGCGGCAACGCCTTCACCACCCGCGTCACCCCGCTGCGCACCGAGCTGCAGGCCCGTCGCAAGGCCGACCCGGCCGCCGCCCGGGTGTGGCACGTCTCCAACCCGAACCGGCTGAACGCGCTGGGCCGCCCGGTGGCCTACGCGCTGTTCCCCGAGGGGCAGCCGACGCTGCTGGCCGCCGACGACTCCTCCATCGCGCGGCGCGCGGCGTTCGCCACCGAGCACCTGTGGGTCACCGCCCACGACCCCGCCCAGCGGTACTCCGCGGGCGACTTCGTCAACCAGCACCACGGGGGTGCGGGCCTGCCGGAGTTCACGGCCGGTGACCGCAGCGTCGAGGACACCGACCTCGTGGTCTGGCACACGTTCGGGCTGACCCACGTGCCCCGCCCGGAGGACTGGCCGATCATGCCGGTCGACTACACCGGGTTCAAGCTCAAGCCGGTGGGTTTCTTCGACCGCAACCCCACCCTGGACGTGCCGCCCACCCGCAGCGCCCACTGCTCCACCGGTGGGACCGGTGCGACCGGTGGGGCCGACGGCTCCTGCCACGCGGCGGACCCCCGTGGCTGAGGCCACCGCCTCCGGCCCGGCGACCGCCACCCCGCCCGGCGGTGGGCTGCGCGGGACGATCGGGGTCCCCGGCATCGTGTTCCTCGTCGTCGCCTCCGCCGCCCCGCTGACCGCCATCGGCGGCGCGCTGCCGGTGATGCTCGCCATCGGCAACGGCGCGGGAACCCCGCTGGCCTACCTCGTGGTCGCCGTCGTCCTGCTGCTGTTCAGCACCGGGTACGCCGCGATGAGCCGGCACGTCACCGACACCGGCGCGTTCTTCGCCTACGTCACCCGGGGGCTCGGCCGCCGGGCCGGGCTGGGCGGGGCCGGCCTGGCGCTGCTGACCTACACCGCCGTCCAGGCGGGGATCTACGGCCTGGCCGCCACGACGCTGGGGGGCCTGGTCGTGCAGCACGGCGGCCCGGACCTGCCGTGGTGGCTGTGGGCGGTGGTGCTCGTCGCGGTCGTCGCGGTGCTGGGCTACCGCAACATCGACCTCGGCGCGAAGGTCCTGGGCGTCCTGCTGGTCCTGGAGATCGGTGTCGTCGCCGTGCTGTCGGTGGCGGTGTTCGTCCAGGGCGGCCCGGAGGGGACGTCGCTGACCTCGTTCACCCCGTCGGCGTTCACCCAGGGCTCGCCGGGGATCGCGCTGATGTTCGCGATCGCCTCGTTCATCGGTTTCGAGGCCACCGCGATCTACGGCGAGGAGGCCCGCGACCCGCAGCGGACCGTGCCGATCGCGACGTACGTCGCGGTCACCCTCATCGGGGTGTTCTACGCCTTCGCCAGCTGGGCGGTGGTGACCGCGGTGGGGCCCTCCCAGGTGGGAACAGTGGCCGGGGAGCACATCGCCGACCTCGTCGTCGGGGTGGTCAGCGGCCAGTACCTGGGGTCCTTCGGGAACCAGGTCCTGCCGGTCCTGCTGTTCACCAGCCTGTTCGCCGCGCTGCTGGCGTTCCACAACGCGATCTCGCGGTACTTCTTCGCCCTGGGCCGCGACGGGGCGATGCCGCGGTTCCTCTCGCGCACCCACCACCGCCACGGGTCCCCGCACACCGGGTCGGTCGTCCAGACGGTGACCGCGCTGGTCGTCCTGGCCGTGTTCGCCGTGGCCGGCGCCGACCCGGTCGCGGAGCTGTTCACCTGGATGTCGGGGCTGGCCACGCTCAGCGTGATCGTCCTCATGCTGCTGGCCTGCGCCGCGGTGCTGGTGTTCTTCGCCCGCACCCGCGTCGACCGGCGCGCGTGGAACACCGTGGTCGCCCCCGGGCTGGGTGGCCTCGGTCTGCTGGGGGTCCTGGTCGCGGTCCTGAGCAACTTCACGACCCTCATCGGGGGTTCGCCGGCGTTGGCGTGGTCCTTCGTCGGCCTGGTGGTCCTGGCCTTCGCCGCCGGGTCCGCCCTGTCCGCCCGGCGCCCGGTCGCGCGGTGACCTCCGGGACGAGCGCCGGGCTGCACCTGGCCGCGGCCGTCGTGGGGTTCCTCGCGGCGGCCGCCGGCGGCTGGGCCGGCCGGCGGCACGGCCGCGCCGAACGGACCGCGCACGCGGTCATGACGGCGGCCATGCTCGCCGGCCTGCTCGCCGCCGCGGGGGTCGCGGTGCCGTTCGCCGTGCTGCCGCTGCTGGTCCTCGCCGCGTGGGGGACGGCCTGGGGGACGGCCTGGGCCGCGGTGGGCGCGGCCCCCGCGGCCGACCGCCGGACCCCGCTGGCGGTGGACCTGCTGGCGACCGCCGCGCTGCTCCTGCTGCTGCCCGCCGGGACCGGGCACGGCGGACTCCCGGCCGGGGACCACCTGCACCGCAGCGGGTCCGGGCTCACCGCGGTGCTCGCGCTGGCGGTGTCCTGCGGGTGGCTGGCCGCGGCCGTCCTGCGGTGCCGGGCGGCCGGACCGCGGCTGCCGTCGGTGTGCGCGGCCGGGATGGCCGGCAGCATGGTCGTCATGGCGGCCGCCGGGTTCTGACCCGCCTCCCCGCCCCGCGAGAGGCAGGGGTGCCGGTACCGCCGTCCCTGCCTACGCTGGGCGCGTGATCCTCATCGTCGTGAAGTGGCCCGTCAAGCCCGAGCTGTCCGACCGCTGGCCCGAGCTCGTCCGCGAGTTCACCGAGGCGGTGCGGGCCGAGCCGGGCAACCTGTTCTTCGACTGGTCCCGCGGCGTCGAGGACCCGAACCTGTGGACCCTCGTCGAGGGGTTCGCCGACGACGAGGCCGGGAAGGTGCACGTCGCCTCCGAGCACTTCCGGAAGGCCATCGGCCAGATGCCCGACTACGTCGCCGCGCAGCCGCAGATCATCTACGTCGAGGCTCCCGGGACCGCCGGTTTCGGGCCGATGGGCGAGGTCCAGCCCCGCGGCTGACGCCCCGCGGTCCCGCCCTCCCCTCCCGAGGGCGGGACCGCCGGGGACCTCAGGACCGCAGGGCCTCGCGCAGGAACGCGACGGCCTGCGCGACGGCGGCCTTCGCCGCGTGGGTGCCGTGCAGGGAGTTGACCATGACGAAGTCGTGGACGATGCCCTGGTAACGCACCGCGGTGACCGGGACGCCGGCCCGGCGCAGCTTGGCCGCGTAGGCCTCGCCCTCGTCGCGCAGCACGTCGGCCTCGGCGGTGATCACCAGCGCCGGGGGCAGGCCCGTCAGCTGCTCGGTCGTGGCGCGCAGCGGGGAGACGGTGATCGCGCCGCGGTCGGTCTCGGGGGTCGTGTACTGGTCCCAGAACCACTTCATGCCCTCGCGGGCCAGGAAGTAGCCCTCGGCGAACTCGTGGTAGGAGCCGGTGTCGAAGCTCGCGTCGGTGACCGGGTAGAAGAGCACCTGCGCGGCCGGCGCGGCGGCGCCGCGCTCCTTGACCATGAGGGTCAGGGCGATGGCCATGTTGCCGCCGACGGAGTCGCCGGCCAGGGCCACCCGGGAACCGTCCAGGCCGTGCTCGCCGCCGTGCTCGCGGACCCAGGTCAGGGCGGTGTAGGACTGCTCGTTGGCGACGGGGTGCTTCGCCTCGGGGGAGCGGTCGTACTCGGGGAAGACCACGGCGGCGCCGGTGCCGACGGCCAGGTCGCGGACCAGGCGGTCGTGGGTGTGGGCGTCGCCGAAGACCCAGCCGGCGCCGTGGGTGTACAGGACCACCGGCAGCTGACCCGTCGCGCCGGCGGGCCGCACGACGCGGACCCGGACGCTGCCGGTGGGGCCGCCGGGGACGGTGATCCACTCCTCGTCGACGGCGGGCTTGTCGATGGGCTCGTCCTGGACGCCGTCGACGGCCTTGCGCCCGTCCTCGGGGGCCAGCTGGTACAGGAAGGGCGGTTCGCTGGTGGCGTCGACGAAGGCCTGCGCGGCCGGTTCGAGGGCGATGTTCTTCGGGTTGCCGGGCACGGGAGCGCTCCTGGGTCGGACGGTCGTTGACCCTTCCATCATCGTCCGGTCGCGGCCCCGCACCGGCTCCTGGTCCTGACCCTGACAGGACCTGGCTCGCCCCGGGAGTGCCGCCTAGCGTCCCCGGGGCGCCGTCCCCCGGACGGCGCCCCGACCGCGCCGCGCCCGTCCCGAGAGGTGGAACCCCGTGTCCCAGAACGCCGCCGAGAACGTCCCCGAGAACACCCCCGAGAACGCCCCCGAGGACGCCCCGGTCGCCGTCCTCGTGCACGGCGCCTTCGCCGAGTCCGCCTCCTGGGCCGAGGTCGTCGAAACCTTGCACGACCGCGGCGTGCCGACCGTCGCCGTCGCCAACCCGCTGCGGTCGGTCGACTCCGACGCCGCCTACCTCGTGGACGTCGTCCGCGGTCTGGGCCGCCCCGTCGTCCTCGTCGGGCACTCCTACGGCGGGATGGTCGTCACCGAGGCCGCCGACGCGCTCGGCGACCTCGTCCGCGGCCTCGTCTACGTCGCCGCGTTCGTGCCCGAGCGCGGCGAGAGCGCCCTGGAGCTGTCCGGCCGCCACCCCGGCAGCACCCTGGGGGAGACGCTGCTGAGCTACCCGCTCACCGGCGGCGGCCAGGAGTTCCGCATCGACCCGGCGAGGTTCGCGGCCCAGTTCGCCGCCGACGTCCCCGCCGCGACCGCCGAGGTCATGGCCCTCACGCAGCGCCCGGTGACCGAAGCCGCTCTGGCGCAGCCGCTGTCGGTGGAGCCGGCCTGGAAGCGGGTCCCGTCGTGGTCGGTGTACGGGGACGCCGACCTGAACATCCCCGCGGCCGCGCAGGAGGAGATGGCCGAACGCGCCGGGGTCCGGCACAGCACCGTCGTCGCGGGCGGTTCGCACGCCGTCGCCGTCTCCCACCCCGACGCCGTCGCGACCGCCGTCCTCGACGCCGTCGGCGTGGTGGCCCTCGCCTGACCCCACCCGCGCCGAACTGCACCCTCCGTGAAGATCGGCGGATCTTCTCGCCCGGGCCGTCTGGTGACGGCCCGGGCGCTCGCGCATCGTGGGGCCACCGACACCACGAGAGACGAGGGAAGCCGACGATGCCCGACCCCGCCCAGCACCCGATGGACGACGACCTCGGCTGGTCGCTGAAGCTCGGCCTCGCCGAGGCCATGGTCCCGCTCATCGGGCGGCTGCACCGCGACCACGGCGTGACGGTGACCGTCCACGGCCGCAGCCTCGTCGGCAAGTCCGTGGTCGGCCTCGTCAAGGCCCACCGGTTCGCCCGCCACGTCGACGACGTGGAACTGTCCCTGGAGGGCAGCCTGGAACTCCTCCAGGTGCTGTGCCGATTGCCGCTGTCGCCGGCCGTGGTCGACCTGGCCCGGCTCGCCGGGGCCGGGACCACCGACGAGGCCGCCGTCCGCGCCGCGCTGGCCCCCCTGGACCCCGCCGTCGCCGGGGGGCCGCGCCCGCGCGGCGGCCGCGACGTCGTGCTCTACGGGTTCGGCCGCATCGGCCGCCTGCTGGCCCGGATCCTCGTCGAGCACGGCGACGACCCCTGGGGGCTGCGGCTGCGCGCCGTCGTGGTCCGGCGCGGCGGGCCGAACGACCTGACCAAGCGGGCCAGCCTCCTGCGCCGGGACTCCGTGCACGGCGCGTTCGCCGGGACCATCACGGTCGACGAGGAGAACGAGCGCATCCACGCCAACGGCACCACGATCCAGGTCGTCTACTCCGACGACCCGGCCACCGTGGACTACGCCCGGTACGGCATCACCGACGCCCTGGTCATCGACAACACCGGGAAGTGGCGCGACGCCGAGGGACTGTCGCAGCACCTGCGCAGCACCGGGGTCGGCCGGGTGCTGCTGACCGCGCCCGGGAAGGGGTCGGTGAAGAACGTCGTCCACGGCCTGAACCAGGACACGCTCACCGCCGACGACCGGATCGCCTCGGCGGCCTCGTGCACCACCAACGCGATCGCGCCGGTGCTGAAGGTCGTGAACGACCGGTTCGGGATCGTGCGCGGGCACGTGGAGACGGTCCACTCCTTCACCAACGACCAGAACCTCATCGACAACTTCCACAAGGGGGACCGCCGCGGCCGGTCGGCCGTGCTGAACATGGTGCTCACCGAGACCGGTGCCGCCAAGGCCGTCGCCAAGGCGCTGCCGGAACTGGAGGGCAAGCTCACGGGGAACTCGATCCGGGTACCCACCCCCGACGTCTCCCTGGCCGTGCTGCACCTGACGCTGGAACGGCCCGTCGAGCGCGCCGACCTCAACGAGTACCTGCGGCAGGTGTCGCTGGACTCGCCGTGGCAGGACCAGATCGACTACACCGATTCCCCCGAGGTCGTCTCGACCGACTTCATCGGCACCCGCAAGACGGGCGTCGTGGACGCGCTGGCGACCATCGTGGCCGGAGACACCGCGATCCTCTACGTCTGGTACGACAACGAGCGCGGGTACTGCGAGCAGGTGCTGCGGGTGGCGCGGACGTTCCAGGGTCTGGACCGCCCCGTGTTCCCGGCCGTGCGCGCCGTGCGGGACGCGCCCGTCGCCACCGCCTGAACCTCCCGGGCCCCGCTCCGCGGGGGAGAACCGGAACAGAGGGTACCCTCACCCCTCCACCCCGTTCGGGCGCACCGCCCGACCCACGGAAGGCTCCTCCATGACGCGTCTCGTCCTCCTCGGCCCGCCCGGCGCGGGCAAGGGCACCCAGGCTGCCCTGCTGTCCGACCGCCTCGGTGTCCCCGCCGTCTCCACCGGCGACACCTTCCGCGCCCACGTGGCGCAGGGCACCGAGCTGGGCAAGACGGTCAAGGAGTACCTCGACGCCGGGCGGTACGTGCCGGACACCGTGACCAACGCGGTGGTCCGCGACCGGTTGCAGCAGGACGACGTCGCCGCGGGGTTCATCCTCGACGGGTACCCGCGCACCGTCGACCAGGTCCGCGAGCTGGACGGCGTGCTCGCGGCGTCGGGGGTGGCGCTGGACCACATCCTGGAGATCACCGCCGACGTCGACGAGCTGGTGCGCCGGCTGTCGGCGCGCGCGCTCGCGCAGGGCCGCTCGGACGACACCGAGGACGTCGTCCGCACCCGCCTGCGGGTCTACGCCGAGCAGACGGCCCCGCTGGTCGAGGTCTACTCCGAGCGCGGCCTGCTGCGGTCGGTGGACGGGCTGGGGGAGGTCGCCGACGTCACCGGGCGGCTGCTGGCGGCCCTGGGCCCGGCGCCCGTCGCGGTCGCCTGACGACCGGTCCCCGCCGTCCCCCGCCCGGGTGACCCGGCTGGTTGAGGGTTGAACCTGTCGGCCGGACGGCGCACCCTGGGGCCACCGGGGCGGACGTCGCCCGGTGGACGGGGAGCAGGCACGTGGTGGGACGCGCGGGGACGACGGGGCAGGACGCGATCGGGGCGCCCGCGGGCGGGTGGTGGGACGATCTCGCGCGCGCCGTCGCCGCCGGCGACCGCCGGGTGACCGTCGAGGACGCCGCCGGCCGCCGCTTCGTGGTGCTGTCCGAGGAGCGGTACCGCGAGCTGGAGGAGGCCGGGCGCCGCGCCGCCGGTACCGGCGCGGCCCGCGCGTCCCTGACCGCGCGGGAGCTGGAGGTGCTGCGGCTCGTCGCCGCCGGGCACCCGGGCGCGGTCGTGGCCGAGCGCCTGGGCCTGGCCCCCAACACCGTCGCCCAGCACCTGACCGCGGTGCGCCGCAAGTACGGCGTGCGGTCCTCGGCGGCCGCGGCCGCCGCCGCCCGCGAGGACGGGCTGCTCGGCTGAGAGCCCCCGGTCGGAGTCGAGCCGACGACCTACCGCTTACAAGGCGGTTGCTCTGGCCACTGAGCTACGGGGGCGTGCGCACGGTGTGCGCCCCCGAGTCTAGCCACAGCGCCCCCTGCCGCCCCCGTCGTCGCCGTCCCGCTCAAGGTCGCACCCCGATCCGTCGATGGAACCCCGACCGGCCGCAGCGAGAGGGAACGACGATGACCCGCACCGACCGAGGACCCGCCCCGCGCCGCGGTACGAGCATCGCCGCCCGGCTGGTCGTCCTGTCCTCCGTCGGGGTGCTGGGGGTCGTCGTCGTCGGCGGCATCGGCGTCGCGGCCTCCGCGCAGCAGGACGCCGCCCAGGACGCCCTGGTCCGCGCCGACCGCGCCGCCGCGCTCGCCGAACGCGTCGACGCCGCCCAGGCCCGCGTCCGCGGCGACGTCATGACCTCGCTGGTGACGACCGACACCGCCGAGCGCCAGGCCGCCATCGCCGCGCTCGGCGCCGACGCCACCACCCTGCGCACCACCCTGCGCGAGCTGGCCACCGTCTCCGAGGGGGAGGTCCGCGACCAGACCGCCGACCTGCTCGCCCGGACCGAGACGGTCGTCACCCTGGGGCAGCGGGTCGTGTCGCTGTCCAACTACGAGATCACCGACCCCGCCCAGGTGGCCGCCCGGGCCGCGATGCCCGCGTTCTCCCAGGAGGCCGACGTCCTCAGCGAGGCCGTGCCGGGCATCGTCGAGGCCGCCGCGACCGCCCAGCGCGCCGCGGTCGAGAACTCCGCCGCGGCCCGCCGCGAGGCGCTGGTCCTGACGGTCTCCGCCAGCCTGCTCGTCACCGTCGTCCTGGCCGTCGTCGCCACCACGATCACCCGCGGCCTGCGCCGCCGGCTGCAGAGCACCGTGACGATCCTCGAGGCCGTCGCCGAGGGCCGTCTGGACGGGCGCGGCGAGGTGGGCCGCGAGGACGAGGTCGGGCGCATGGTGCGGGCCCTGAACACCGCCCTGGACAAGCTCGGGGAGCTGTTCGCCGAGGTCGGCCGCGTGTCCCGGGAGATGTCGTCCTCGGCCGACGAGCTCACCTCCGTCTCCGGTTCCCTGCACGAGCGGGCCGCCGGTTCCGCCGCCCAGGCCGGGGCCGGATCGGCTGCGGCGGAGGAGATCTCCGTGACCATCCGCAGCGTCGCCGACTCCAGCGGGGAGATGTCGGCCGCCATCGAGCAGATCGCCGCGGCCACCGCCGAGGCGTCCTCGGTCGCCGCCGACGCCGTCGCCGCCGTCGAGGAGGCCGTCGGCACGATCCGGGGGCTGGCGCAGTCGTCCGCCGAGATCGGCGACATCGTCAAGGTCATCACCTCCATCGCCGAGCAGACCAACCTGCTCGCGCTCAACGCCACCATCGAGGCCGCCCGCGCCGGGGAGTACGGCAAGGGCTTCGCCGTCGTCGCCAGCGAGGTCAAGGAACTGGCCTCCGAGTCGGCCCGCACCTCCGAGGGCATCGTCGTGAAGGTCACCGCCGCGCAGCGCGACGCCGCCGCCGCCGACGCCGCCATCCGCACCATCCGCGGGGTCGTCGAACGCATCAGCGACCTGCAGGCGACCGTCGCCAGCGCCGTCGAGGAGCAGACCGCCACGACCCGCGAGATGGTCCGCAACGTCGACGAGATCGCCGTCGGCTCGGCCGACGTGACCCGGTCCATCACCTCCATGGCGCACGACGTGAACCTCACGACCGACGTCGCCCAGCAGACCTCCGGGACCGCGGGCCGCGTCGCCGCCGCCGCGTCCGCCCTCGAGCACGAACTGCGCAAGTTCACCGTCTGAGCCCCGCCCCGCCGGCAGCCCCCGGCGGGGCCCGGCCCGCCACCGGCGGGGGAGCACCCCCAGCCCGCGACCGGGGCACGGCGGCGCACCGCGACCGCGCCCCGGCCACCGCACGCGTTCCCGGGTGCGTTTCCCCGGGACGTGTTCCCGGGCCGTGTTCCCCCGGGCCGTTCCGGCGTGCGGGCCGGGTCCGGCGGGTCTAGCGTCTGGCGCGCACCCCGGCCCCCCGGGGACCGCGAGCACCGCCACAGCAGGAAGAGGGTTTGATCACCATGCTCGGAACCATCGTCGGCCTCCTCGTCATCGGCCTCGTCGCCGGTTTCATCGCGCGGGCCCTGGTGCCCGGGAAGCAGCACATGGGTATCGGCGCGACCCTGCTGCTCGGCCTGGTCGGGTCCTTCATCGGGGGTTTCCTCGGCAAGCTGCTCTTCGGTTCGGACTCCGGTTCGGGTTTCGTCCAGCCGTCGGGCTGGATCGGGTCGATCATCGGCGCCATCATCGCGCTGCTGATCTGGATCTCCGTCCGTCGCCGCAGCCACGCCTGACCGGCACTCGACGCGTCCTCAGGGCCGCCGGTTCGCGACCACCCGGTCGCGTCCGGCGGCCTTGGCCGCGTAGAGGGCCTCGTCGGCCCGGGCGACGAGGTCGTCCAGGGACCGCGTCCCCTCGGTGAGCGCCGTCCCGATCGACACGGTCGGGCGCACCCGCGCCCCCGAGGGCAGTTCCACCGACAGCGCCGCGCACGCGGCCCGCAACCCCTCGGCGCGCGCGGCCACGTCGGCCGGGCCCAGCCCCGGCAGCACGAGGGCGAACTCCTCCCCGCCCGTGCGGGCCAGCAGGTCCCCCTCCCGCGTCCCGGCGGCCAGCGCGCGCGCGACGGCGACGAGCACCGCGTCCCCCGCGGCGTGGCCGTGCGTGTCGTTCACCGCCTTGAAGTGGTCGACGTCGACCACGAGCACCGCGACGGGTTCCCCGGTGCGCGCCCCGTCCACCAGGTTCCCCGCGGCGGGGGTGAAGTGCCGCCGGTTGTGCAGCCCCGTGAGGGGGTCGCGCACCGCTTCCTCGGCCAGCCGGGCGCGCAGCCGCTCGACCTCGGCGACCTCCTGCTCCAGCCGCTGCCGCGCCTGCACGAGCGCGGTGATGTCCCGGCCGACGACGACGCGGCCCAGGGGGCGGCCGCGCCGGTCGGCCAGCGCGGTGACCCGCACGTCCAGGTGCAGGCCGGGGGCGTACTCCAGGACGTACTCGGCCCGCCCGCCGGGCAGGTCCCCCAGGGCGCGGGCGCTGAGGAACTCCGCGGCGCGCACCCCCACGGGGTCGTCGGGCAGGTCCGGGCGCCGGGCGCGCAGGTAGGCCCGCCCGGCGGCGTTCACGTCGACCACCACCCCGCCGACGTCGACGACGACGACGTGGTCGCCGATGGTGTCCAGGACGACCGCGCGGGCCACCGGGACGGTCCGCAGCAGCCCGCCGCGCAGCACCGCCCAGGCGTCCAGGGCGGCCGTGGCGGTGAAGAACAGCGGGGTGAGGTCCTGCCCGGCCAGCCGCTGCTCGCCCGTCAGCACGACCACGTTCCCGGCCAGCGGCAGCGCCCCGGCCAGCAGCAGGACCCCGGCCTGGGTGCGCAGCAGCGGCGACCCCCGCAGCCAGGCCCGGCCCAGCCGCACCCCGGCGTCGGCCAGCAGCAGGTAGCACCAGGCGGTGTGGGCCCAGAACACGGGACCGAAGTCGTCGGCGTACCAGGGCGCGGAGTCCAGCGGCGTGATGCGGCGGAACACCAGGTGGTGCAGCGGGTCGGTGGCGGTCAGCGCGAGGATCAGCGCCGGGACGGCGACCAGGTGCGCGACGTGCGCGCGGGACGGCCGGCCGTGCGGGTCGACCACGAAGCGGGCCAGCAGGTGCAGGCTGACGACCGCTCCCAGGACCCCCGCCAGCGAGCCGTACAGCAGGGCGTCGTGCAGGACGCGGGGCAGCGGCAGGTTCTGCGGGGCGGCGAGGGCCGACCACACGGCCAGGCTCACGCCCCCGCCGGCCAGGGCGCGGGCCGCGGGGGTCCGCTCGCGGTAGCGCCAGGCCAGGACGGCGGTGCCGGCGTTGAGGACCGCCGCGACCGCGAAGGCGATCGTGAGGGCGGCGCCCAGGGGGGTCGTCACCGCGCCCGCAGCGCGGGCAGCGCGGGCTGCTCGGCCCGCTCGGGCCGTGCGGGGGACCCGGCGCGGCGGAGGAGTTCCGCGGCCGGTGCCGGGCGGGAGAACAGGTACCCCTGGGTGAGGGGGCAGCCCGCGCGCGCCAGCAGCTCGGCCTGCTCGGGGGTCTCCACGCCCTCGGCGACGACCCGCAGGCCCAGGGTCCCGGACAGCGACAGCAGGGCCGTCAGCAGCGCGGCGCGGCGCTGGGAGGTGGCGATCTGCGCGGTGAAGCCGTGGTCGAGCTTGAGGTAGTCCGCGGGCAGGGTGTCCAGGCGGCTGAACGCGGAGTAGCCGGTGCCGAAGTCGTCGATGGCGACGGCCGCGCCCGCCGCGCGCAGCCGTTCCAGGGTGCGCAGGGCCGGGCCGGAGGAGCCGTCGAGCAGGCTCTCGGTGACCTCCACGACGAGCCGGCCGACGGGCCAGCCGGAAGCGGCGACGAGGTCGAGGGCCCGGTCGGCGTAGTCGGGGCACACCAGTTCGCGGCCGGAGACGTTGACCGTGAGCAGCAGGTCGTCGCCGTAGACGGCGGTGAGGGCCCTCGCCCCGCGGCAGGCGTCGGCCAGGACGGCGGCGCCGAGCTCGACGACCAGGCCGGTCGTCTCGGCCACGGCGACGAACTCGTCGGGCCGCACCGGGCCGCGGGTGGGGTGCGTCCAGCGGGCCAGGGCCTCCACGCCGACGACGCGGCCGGTGGCCGGCTCCACGATCGGCTGGAACCAGGCCCGCACGTCGCCGGCGGCGAGGGCGTCGGCGAGGTCGCGGGCCATCTCGGCGCTGTCGAGGTCGTCGAGGCGGCAGCGGCCGCGGCCGGCGGTCTTGGCCGCGTGCAGGGCGGTGTCGGCGCGGCGCAGCAGGTCGGCCCCGGTCTCGCCGGGCAGGTGGCCGGCGACGCCGGCGGAGAAGCCCGCGACGGTCAGGGACTCCCGCAGCCGGCTGAGGAGGTCGAGGGCCTGCCCGCCGGTGGTGCCGGGCAGCAGGACGGCGAACTCGTCGCCGCCGTAGCGGGCCAGGACAGCGCCGGCGGGCAGCCCGCGGGTGAGGTCGTGGGCCAGCGCCTGCAGGAGCCGGTCGCCGCCGGCCTGGCCCTGGGCGTCGTTGACGGTCTTGAAGTGGTCGACGTCGAGCAGGACCGCGGCCAGCGGGGTGCCGGTGCGCGCCCGCAGCAGGGCCGCGTCCAGGGCGACGTCGAACCCGCGGCGGTTGCGCAGGCCGGTGAGGCTGTCGTGGTGGGCGTCGGAGGCCATCCGCACGAGGACGCCGACGACGGCGGTGACGACCAGGAGCACGGTGCCGAGCGCGACCGCGACGCCGGGGGTGACGCCGGGGCGGTCGTGCAGGGCCCAGGTGGCGCCGAGGAGGAGGGCGGCCAGGTGGGCGGCGCCGGCGCCCCAGCGGAAGAAGAACACGACGTCGACGGCGATGAACGCGTAGACCGCGGCGACGGCCAGCGCGGTCGCGGTCGTGGGGCACAGCGGGACGGCGAGCGTGGTCAGCAGCGTGCCGACGCCGACGACGGCGTGGAAGGCGCGGCGCGGCAGGTGCTTGCCGCGGGTCAGGAGACCGGCGCCGGCCAGCAGGGCGACGACGGCCAGGGCGAGCAGGGCGCGGCGCGGGCCGGGGGAGGCGGACGGGGTGCCGAGGACCACCGCGAGGGCGGCCGTCCCGCCGGCGGTGTAGAAGGCGCCCGCGGTCAGCGCCATGGTGCGGGGGGTCGCGATGACGGAGGGGGAGGGCGATCGGACCACGCTGGTTCCGTCGGAGCGCGACCCGGTCTTCTAGAGGGTGGCCACCCGCTCGGCGCAACGGCCGGTGGGGCCGTGGCGCGCCTCGCCGCGGGGGATTGTCAAGACATATGCACCTGGCTCTATCCTCTCGGAGGCAGGGTCGCCCCTTGCCGCAGTGCAGTCCACGCGCGACACGGAGGCCTCCCCGGCATGGTGAAGATCGCTCTCGACCCGACCCCGTTCCACCCCGACCACGACCTGCTGGACCTGCCCGACCTGGTGGCCCGCGCCGGGTTCGAGCACCTCCAGCTGGCCCCGCACCCCGACGTGTCCCCCTTCTTCCGCCACCCCACGGCCGACGACGCGCTCGTGGCCGCGTTCCGCAAGCGGGCCGCCGACGCGGGGGTGGGGATCACCTCCCTGCTGCCGGTGCAGCGCATCTCCTCGCCCGAGGAGACCCAGCGCGCCGCGGCGGTCCGGAACTTCCGGCGCGTCCTGCAGATCGCCGTCGACCTCGACGTCCGGGTCCTGAACACCGAGTTCTCCGGGCGCCCCGAACGCGCCGAGGACTCCGAGGACGCCTTCCACCGCTCGATGGAGGAGATCGTCCCGGTCCTGGAGCGCGAGGGCCTGACGCTGAACTTCGACCCGCACCCCGACGACTTCGTCGAGGACGCGCTGGAGGCGTGGCGCGTGGTCCGCGGCCTGAACACCGACCGCGTGGGCGTCGTGTACGTCGCCTCGCACACCTTCCACTACGGCGACCGGGCCACCTCGTTCCTGCCCGCGGTCGGGGCCCGCCTGGGCGCCGTCTACGCCGCCGACACGTTCGACCACCGCCGCTCGCACGGCCTGCGGTACATCTCCAACCCGCCCGGGAACGCCGCGCGCATCCACCAGCACCTCCGGATCGGCGCCGGCGACGTGGACTGGGCGGAACTGTTCGGCACGCTCCGCGGCACCGGGTTCCTCGACCGCGAGGACGCGATCGTCGTCTCCAACGTGTTCGCCGAGGACGAGACCGCGCACGAGACGTCGCAGTACCAGCTCCGGGCGCTGCGGGACCTGATCGCCGGGGCCTGAACCCGCCGGTCGCGGCGCCGCCCCGCGGCGGCCGCCGCGACCACCGGGTGCTGACGGGGAGCGGATCGGGGGGTACGGTCGAGCGACCAGCTCGAGCACAGGGCGGGCCGACAGCCGATCGACCACACGCCGACAAGATCCAGTCACCGCGCCGGTGACGGGAAGGACAAGCGTGGCGACGCCGTTCCCCGACCCCGCCCTCGACCCCCGGTCCTCGCCGGGCACCCCGCCGGAACCGGTGGCGTACCCCCTGCCCGAGGCCACCGGGCGGGTGGACGTGCACGACGAACCCGACCGCGTCGTGGTCCACCTCGCCGGGGAGATCGACGACGAGCTGCGCCCGTACCTCGACGACGCCGTCGACGGCCTCACCGCGCGGCTGCGCGAACGCACCCGCCCCGCGGCCGTCGACGCCCGCGAGGTCACCTTCATGGACTCCGCCGGGGCGGCCTTCCTGGCCCGCCTCGCCGTGACCGTGCGCCCCGCGCGGCTCACCGTCCACCCCAGCCGCCCGGTCGCCTTCCTGCTGGAGGTGACCCGCCTGTCCGACGTCGTCGACGTCGGCGAACCCGGCGGTGAACCCGGCGGTGAACCCGGCGGTGAACCCGGCGAGGTGCCCGGCGAGGTGCCCGGCGGGGACGGCGTCGACCGGTCCTGACGCGCGCGGACCCCGATCGTCGGCGACGATCAGGAGCCATGTGCGAGTGGTTCCCGAGTGCCGAGGTCGCCGTCGTGGGGGACCGGTCCGCGGCCCGCCACGCCCGGCGCTTCCTCGACGACCACTGGTGCGTCGAGCACGCGGCCCTGCTGCGCGGCCACGCCGACCTCGTCGTCAGCGAACTCGTCACCGAGGCCGTCGCGCACGGCGCCCCGCCGGTGGTCCTCAGCGTGGACTGCGAGGGGGCCGACGGGGTGGTCGTCTCCGTCAGCGACCGGGACCCCAACGGACCGCACTTCCAGACCGTGGGCCCCGAGGGCAGCCCCGGCACGAACCTCGTGGAGGTCCTCAGCGACGAGTGGGGCGTGCGCACCCGCCCCGGCGGCAAGACCGTCTGGAGCCGCCTGGTGGTCTGACGTGCCGACCGGCCCCGGCGCGGTTATCGTCCCGTCGACCGTCCGTGCAACCCGCTGCGGACCCGCCGACCAGGAGCCCCGTGCTTGTCACCGCCGCGCTCGACGCTGCCCGACGGGTCACCACGGAGGTCCCGTTGCCCGCCGGGGGCCGCACCCGCCGGCGCTGGCAGGTCCTCGCCGTCCTCGCCGCGCAGGACCTCACCACCGCACGGGTCGTCGAGGCCCACCTGGACGCCGTCGCCATCCGCGCCGAAGCGGGCCTGGCGACCCCGGACGGGACCACCTGGGGGGTGTTCGCCGCCGAGGCGCCCGACGTGCGCCTGGACGCCACGCCCGGGGACGGTGACGGGTGGCGGCTGACGGGCACGAAACCGTGGTGCTCGCTGGCCGGGGACCTCACCCACGCCCTCGTCACCGCCCACACCGCCGCCGGGCGCCGACTGTTCGCCGTCGACCTCGCCGCCGCCCGCGCCGACGGGACCGCCGAGGTGCTGCCCGACCGCTGGCACAGCCGCGGGCTCGTCGACGTCCCCAGCGGCCCGGTCGCGTTCCGCGCCGTGCCCGCCGACCCCGTCGGGGAGGCCGGCTGGTACCTGCGCCGGCCCGGCTTCGCCCACGGCGGCATCGGCGTCGCGGCCTGCTGGTTCGGCGGGGCGGTCGGCGTCGCCCGCCCGCTGCGGCGCTCCGAGCGCCACGACCCGCTGACCCGGCGCTCCCGCGGCACCGTCGAGCACCACCTGTGGACCGCGCGGCTCGCCCTCGACCACGCCGCCGCGGCCGTCGACGCGGGCGCCGCCGGCGGGCCCGCCGGGGAACTGCTCGCCCTGCGCACCCGCACCGTCGTGGCCACCGCCGCCGAGGCCGTCCTGACCGAGGTGGGGCACGCCCTCGGCCCGGCCCCGCTGACCCTGGACCGCGACCACGCCGCCCGCGTCGCCGACCTCACCGTGTACCTGCGCCAGCACCACGCCGACCACGACCTCGCCGCCCTCGGCGAGCGGGCCGGCCAGACCGGACCGGAGGACGAGCAGTGGCCCTGGTGAACGACGCCCCCGAACGCACCCCCGAACGCACCCCCGAACGCGCCGGGGCCGGCGCGCCGGCGCGGTTCACGCACGACGCCCCCGGGACCCCGGAGGCCGAGTGGGCCGGCTGGCCCGGCCTGCACGACGTGCCCGGCCTCGACTGGACCGGCGTGGAGCACGTCCTCGTGCTCGCCGCGCACCCCGACGACGAGACCCTCGGCGCCGGGGGCCTGATCGCCACCGCCGCCGCCCGCGGCCTGCCCGTCGACGTCGTCGTCGCCACCGACGGGGAGGCGTCGCACCCGGACTCGCCCACCACCACGCCCGCCGCGCTCGCCGGCCTGCGGGCCGGGGAGGTGCGGGAGGCCGTCGGCGAGCTGCACCCGCGGGCGCACCTGCACCGGCTGCGCGTCCCCGACGGCCGCGTGGCCGGTGAGGTCGCCGCGCTCACCGCCCGCCTGAGCCGGCTGGTGCGGCCCGGGACCCTCGTGCTCGCCCCGTGGACCGACGACGGGCACCCCGACCACGACGTCGCCGGGACCGTCGCGGCGCGGGTCGCCGCCGCGGCCGGCGCGCGGTGCCTGCACTACCCGGTGTGGGTGTGGCACTGGTCGCACCCCGGCGACGTCCGGGTGCCCTGGTCGCGCGGGGTGCGCCTGGACCTGGACGCCGGGGCCCGGGGCCGCAAGGCGGTGGCCATGGACCGCCACGTGTCGCAGACCCGGCCGCTGTCGGACCGGGCCGGCGACGAGGTGCTGCTCGCCCCGCAGGTGCTGGAGCACTTCACCCGCGACGCGGAGTTCTTCCTGACCGCCGGGACCGGCGACGGCACCGGCGACGGCACCGGGAGCCTGCCCGCGGAGTTCTTCGAGACGTTCTACGCCGAGCACGGCGACGACCCCTGGGGTTTCGAGGACCGCTGGTACGAGCAGCGCAAGCGGGCCCTCACGCTCGCGGTCCTGCCGCGCCCGCGGTTCCGGGCCGCGCTGGAGATCGGGTGCAGCGCCGGCGTCACCACGGTGGAGCTGGCCCCGCGGTGCGGGGAGCTGCTCGCGGTGGACATCTCCGCCTCGGCCCTGGGCCGGGCCCGGGAGCGGGTGGCGGCCGCCGGGCTGGGGCACGTCCGCACGCGGGTCGCGCGGGTCCCGCAGGAGTTCCCCGGAGGACGGTTCGACCTCATCGTGCTGTCCGAGGTCGCCTACTACTGCGACCGGGCCGACCTGGACGTGCTCGTCGCGCGGTTGCGCGAGCACCTCACCGACGACGGGGTGCTCGTGGCCTGCCACTGGCGCCACCTCGTCGCCGAGTACCCGCTGACCGGCGACGAGGTGCACCGGGCGCTGCGGGCCGCGCCGGGGCTGGAGGTCCTGGCCCACCACGAGGAGGAGGACTTCCTGCTCGACGTGCTGGTGCCGGGCCCGGCGGTGTCCGTCGCGCGGGCCGGGGGGCTGGTGCCGTGAGGATCAGCGTCGTCGTCCCCGCCCGGGACGAGGAGGAGACGATCGGCGACTGCCTGAGCGCCCTGGCGCGGGCCGCCGCCCGGTGCCCGGTGCCGGTCGAGGTGGTCGTGGTCGCCGACCGGTGCGTGGACGGGACCGCCGACGTCGCCCGCGCCGCGGGGGTCCGCGTCGTGCGGACGCGCGCCGGGTCGGTCGGGGCGGCCCGGCGGGCCGGGGTGACCGCCGCGCTCATCGGTCTGCCCCTGTCGCAGCAGTGGATCGCCAGCACCGACGCCGACTCCCGCGTCCCGGCGCAGTGGCTGCGCCACCACGCCGCCGTCGCCGCCTCCGGCGTCGACCTGCTGCTGGGGACGGTCCGGCTCGACGGGCTGGTGACCTCCCACACCCGCTGGCGCGAGCGGTACGCGGCGGGGGAGTGGGCCAGCGGTCACCGGCACGTGCACGGGGCCAACCTGGGGGTGCGCGCCTCCGTGTACCGCGCCGCGGGCGGGTTCCCGCCGCTGCCGGCGCACGAGGACCGGGTCCTGGCCGAGCGGGTGCGGGAACTGCCCGCGGCGCGGGTGCTCAGCTCCACCGAGTTCCCGGTCCTCACCAGCAGCCGGTTGCTGGGCCGTGCGCCCGCGGGGGTGGCGCACGACCTCAGCGCGTGAGGCCGGCCCGTCGGGTCAGTGCTTGTCGCCGGTGATGGCGTCCTTGACCTTGGTCACGACGTTCTCGGCCTGCTGGGCCACGCCGCCGACGGCGTTGCCGGGCTTGCCGGGACCCTGGTTGCCGTCGTAGGTGACGTACTGCAGCGGGTCCGGCGCCGGGAGGATGCCCTGGTCGTCGGTGAGGGGCCGCAGCTCCTCGGCGCGGAACGGCTCGCCGTCGACGAGGCTGTTCGCGGTCGCCCACAGACCCTCGCCGGCGCGGCTGCCGTCGGTGCCGGTGTAGAAGACGTGCGCGGCGTCCTTGTTCTCCCAGTCGCCGTTCGACTGCTCGATCTGGGTCTCGATGAACCCGTCGTCGATGAGCATCTGGATGCCCATGAGCCACTGCTGCTGGTGGTAGGTGTCGCGGGCCAGGTTGAAGGCCAGCATGTCCTTGACCCCGCGGTCGTCGGTCATGTTCGCGATGCGGCTGGTCATCAGCCGGCTCTGCGCCTCGGCGGAGACGTTGGACCGGAAGTCGGTCAGCAGGTTCCCGCTGGCGACGATGTACCCGGCGTTCCACGGGTTGCCCAGCGAGTCCGTGGGGCGCGCGCCGCCGCCGGAGACGATGGCGTGCTGGGGGTTCTGGCCACCGAGGACCGCGGCGAGAGCGGGGTTGGCGGCGACGGCCTTGGCCGTCGTCTCACCGGGAGCGCCCTCGAGGAGGCGGGCCTGCATGACGGTGAGCATCTCGACGTGGCTGATCTCCTCCGTCCCGATGTCCATGATCATGTCCTTGTACTTGCCGGGGACGCGGCAGTTCCAGCCCTGGAACAGGTACTGCATCATGACGGTCATCTCGCCGAACTGGCCGCCGACGAGTTCCTGGAACTTGGCGGCGAACAGCGCGTCGGGCTTCTCGGGCTTGGCGGTGAACTGGAGTTCTCGGGTGTGGCGGTACACGGGGTGTCCTCTCATCGTCTTCGTCGCAGTCGCGGTCGCAGCGAGCGTCGTGTGAAGACCTGCGACCACCTCCTACCCGTGGGCCGGGGCCGCAAACGGCCCCCGGGCAGATCGGGGTCGGGCCGGACCCACGGCGCCGGGACGACGGCCTCGGGGTCGGTGCCGGCCGGGTCGGCCTCCACGGTGTCGGCCGCCAGCGCCCCCAGGCAGCGGCGCAGCGCCGTGACGACGGCCCCGGCGGTCTGCCGGTCCCGGTCGGTGCCAGCCCGCTGCGCCGCCTCCACCGCGGTCAGGTCCCGCAGCCGTTCCCCCACCCGCGCCAGGCCCTCCGCCCGCCCCTCGGAGTCCTCCCCCCGGCGCAGGACCCCGGCCAGTTCGGTCAGGACCCCGGCGGTGGGACGACGCAGCTCCGCGTCCAGGGCGACGTCGCGCCCGGTGGTGGCCTGCACCTCCAGCAGCAGCTCGGTGAGTTCCTCCACCCGGGTGGCGACGTTCTCCAGCGCCACCCCGGCGACGTGCTGCTCCCGGACGCGCTCGACGTGGGTGCGGGCGCGCACGTTGCCCCGCAACGACTCCTCGGTCTCCCAGCGGGACCGGCGCAGCGAGTCGCGCACCGGCGCGATCGACCGCAGCCGCCGCTGCCAGTCCTCCACGTCCGGGGGGTCGTCGGTGCGCAGGGCGTCGGCGACGTCGTCGAGCTGGTCGGCCAGGGTCGTCGCCAGCTCGTGCAGGGCCCGGCCCGAGCGGGCCAGCGGGACCGAGGGCAGGGCCGCGTTCACCGCGACCGCCACGCACCCCCCGAGCAGGGTCAGCGCCGTGTAGGCGACGGCGTACCGCACGGGGTGCTCGGCGCCCGCGACGAGGACGAACAGCGCCACCGTCAGCACCCAGCTGCCCTGGGTGTCGAAGACCCGCCAGCCGGCCAGCAGCGTCGCGCAGAACACCACGGCGGGCACGACGAGCAGGTCCCGGCCGAACAGCTGCGCCAGGGCCAGCGACAGCAGCGCCCCGCACAGGATCGCCGCGACGGCCCGCACCGAGTTGCGCAGGGAACTGCGCACCGTGGAGTAGGAACCGACCACCGCTCCCAGCGGGGCGAAGTACGGGTAGGTGTCCGGCACGTCCCCGGGCAGGTTCAGCGCGATCACCCAGGCCAGCAGCGCGGCCAGCGCGGTGCGGGCAGACAGACCCAGGCGCGGGAACCGCACGAGCAGTTCCCGCGCCCGGGCCCGGGGGGACCGGCGCTCCGCCGCGGTCCGGGGGGTTCTCGAGGTCTTCAGGGTCGTCCCGTCCGTCAGGGGTGCAGCACCACCCCGGTGCTCGCGGCCCGTCCCGGCCCGTTCACAGCGGCGGCCCGACGACGCGGCCCAGGACCCGGCCGTCGCGGACCTGCGTCTGCACCGTCGGCTGCGGCGCCGTCGCGGGCCCGCCGACGGGCGCGCCGTCGCGGAAGCGGAACTCGCTGGCGTGCCACGGGCAGGTGATCGTCGTGTCCGCGCCCGACCCGGACACCTCCCCCTCGTGCAGGGCCGCGCCCAGGTGGGTGCAGGTGTCGGTCAGGGCCAGGACGTCGTCGCCGCGGCGCAGCACGCACAGCGGGGCGTCCCCGATCCAGCGCTGCTGCGGGCGGTCCTGCGGCAGGTCCGCCAGCGGCCCGAGGTCGGTGAACCCCTTCCCGTCCCCGGCCAGGTGCACCAGGTGCTCGGCGTGGTTCGCGCCGGCCGCCCACCGGTAGGCCAGGTGCCCGCCGAGGGCGCCCGCGGCGCCGGCGACGACGGTGCCGGCGGTGCGCAGCGCGCGGCCGTGCCGGCGCGAGAGCAGGGAGGCCGTCCACAGCGTCGCGGCGACGGCGTTCCCGGCGGCGTGCACGATCGCGGTGCGCTGCTGGTCGGGGTGCAGGTCGACGTAGTCGGCCCACCCGGCGAGCGCGGTGGGGACGACCGAGGCGACGGACACCGCGGCCAGCGCCCGCGCGGGCGCCTCCAGCGCACCGCCGCCGGGCAGCACCGTCGCGGCCGTGTCGAGGATCAGCGCCGACACCGACGTCCCCACGGGCAGCTGCGCCAGCGCCGGGTGGGCGGGGTGACCGGCCGGGCGGCCGTGCAGCAGGCCGCGCACCGGCCCGCCGGGCAGGACGCGGTCCGCGACGGCCGCCGCCCGCGCGGCCAGCGGGTCCAGCGCGGTCCACCGCGAGGGGGCGTCGAACAGGGAGGTCAGCAGGGCCATGGCTCCGTGCTACGCCCTCGCGGGCGGGCCCGCGCGGTGAAACACCGGTTTCGGCGGCGCGGGCGCGGGTAGGTCAGGAGGAGGGTGGCCGCCGCTCATCCGATCCGCGAACGAAGGAGCGCACGAGCATGAAGGTCGCGATCACGGGGGCCTCGGGGAACGTCGGGACGGCGCTGCTGCGCCGCCTGGCCGGCACGGGGACCGAGGTCGTCGGGATCTGCCGGCGCCTGCCGGACGGCCCGGGGCCCGAGGGGGTGTACGAGGGCGTGCAGTGGGAGTCGCTCGACATCGCCGGTCCCGGGGCGGTGCCCCGGCTCACCGAGGTCCTGCGCGGCGTCGACGCCGTGGTGCACGCGGCGTGGCTCATCCAGCCCGCCCGCGACCCGCAGGAGCTGACCCGCGTGAACGTCGGCGGCAGCCGGAACGTGGTGAGCGCCGCGCTCGCCGCGGGCGTCCCGCACCTGGTGCACCTGTCCTCGATCGGCGCCTACTCCACCCACCCCGTCGGCGACGGCCGCGTCGAGGAGTCCTGGCCGACCGGCGGCATCCGCCCCTCGCAGTACTCCCGGGAGAAGGTCGCCGTCGAGGAGCACCTGGACGCCGTGCTGGCCGACCACCCCGAGCTGACCGTCACGCGGGTGCGCCCGGCGCTGGTGTTCCAGCGCGACGCCGGCAGCGAGATCTCCCGCTACTTCCTCGGCGCGCTCGTCCCCACCCGCCTGCTGCGCCGGGTGCCGCTGCCCGTGGTGCCGCTGCCGACGGGGGTGCGGTTCCAGGTCGTGCACGCCGACGACCTCGCCGACGCCCTGGCGCGCATCCTGGAACGGGCCCCCGGCGGGGCGTTCAACATCGCCGACGAACCCGTCCTGGGCAACCGCGACCTCGCGCTGGCGCTGAACGCCGGGCGGTACGTCGAGCTCGACCGCCGCGTCGTGCGGGCCGCCGCGGCCCTGACGTACCGGGCGCACGTGCACCCCGTGGAGCCCGGCTGGGTCGACCTCGGGTTCGGGGTCCCCGTCATGCGCACCGACCGGGCCCGCGAGGAGCTCGGCTGGCGCCCGGCTCACGCCGCGCGCGACGTGCTGGTGGAGCTGCTCGACGGCATCCGCGACCACGCGGGCACGCCCTCGGGGGCCATGCGGCGGCGCACCGGGCTGGTGACCTCGCGGACCGGCACCTGAACCCCCAGGTGCTCGCGCAGCCGGTGCAGGATCCCGGTCAGCAACCGGGACACCTGCATCTGGCTGATGCCCAGGTCCTGCGCGATGCGGGTCTGGGTGGCGTCGTCGTAGAAGCGCAGCCGCAGGATGCGCTTCTCCCGCTCGCTGAGCGTGGTGATCGCGCCCTTGAGGGAGACCAGGTCGTCCACCTGCGCCGTCGCGTCGCTCCCGCTCGCGACGTCGTGCCGGGGGACGTCCAGGGACAGCGCCGAGTACGCGTGGGTGGCCTGCCGGACCTCGTGCAGCTCCTCGACGGTGGCGTCCAGGCGCGCGGCCAGCTGCTCGTCGGTCAGGCCCGTCGCGTCCTCGTGGATGAGCCGGGCCCGCAGCTCCTGCAGGCGCCGCGGCGGGCGGACGCACCAGCCGTGGTCGCGGAAGAACCGGCGGATCTCCCCGTTGATGGTGGGGGTGGCGAAGGCGCCGAACTCGCAGCCCTGCTCGGGCCGGAACCGCTCGGCGGCCTTCACCAGACCCAGGTAGGCGATCTGCTCGAGGTCCTCGTTCGGGATGCCCCGGTGGCGGTAGCGGGAGGCCAGCCCCCGGGCCAGTCCCAGGTGGTCCTCGATGAGGGTCTCACGTTCGTCGATCATGCAGGATCTCCTCGGGGCGAAGGCTGATCGGCCCAGGCGTTCGCTGCTGCACCCGGACGTAGGTCACTCCAACACCGACCACGGGGGGCGGCAACCGGGAGGGTCAGCGGCTGTAGTCGCGCGAACGGGAGCGCCGCTGGGAGTCCTCCAGCGCCGCGAACCGGGCCTCGGCGTGCGGCGGCAGGACGCGCCGTTCGCGCAGCACCCACGGCAGCCCCGCGACGGCGTCCAGCACCCCCCGCGCGCTCGTGCGGTCCGCCGGCAGCGACCGCACGACGTCGCGGGTGCGGCGCGCCGCCGTCGGCAGGGGACGGCGCAGCCACGTGAACCACAGGGTGTTGCGGATGCCGTCGCGCCGCCGGCGCGCCGACTCCCGCAGCACCGACGCCTGGTGGTGGATCTGCAGGTCCTCCAGGTAGCACAGCTCCCACCCGGCGGCGGCGAGGTCGGCGGCCAGCAGTTCCTCCTCCCCGCCCAGCCACAGCCGGCGGGAGAACCCCCCGACGGCCAGGAACGCGCTGCGGCGCACCACCGACGCCCCGGCCAGGAAACTGCCCAGCGCCGGGCCGGGCAGGCCGGGCGCGCCCCGCACGGGGGACTCGCGCAGCTCGGTGACGATCCCGTCCTCCACGCTCCCGGGTTCGACGAGGATCCGGGCCGTCAGGACCGCCACCCGGGGGTCGGCGTCGAGGACGTCGGCCGCCCGCGCCAGGGACCCGGGGTCCCACCAGGTGTCGTCGTCGCAGAACGCCACGTACGGGGTCCGGGCCGTGGCGACCCCGGTGTTGCGGGCCACCGCCCCCTGGTTCTCCGGCAGCACCACGACGTCGAGCCGGTCACCGCCGGGGGTGCCGCGCGGGTGCGCGGCCCGCAGCGCGTCGGCCGTCCCGTCGGTGGAGCCGTTGTCCAGGACGATCACGCGGGGGCGCTCGGGCAGGGCCAGCAGCCGCCCGACGGCCACCAGCGCCTCCTCGCGCCGCTGCCAGGTGATCATCACGACGCTCACGCGGGGGTCCTCGGCGGGGTCCTCGGCGGGGTGCCCGGCGGGCTCAGCCACGGACGCTCAACCTCTCCTCCACCAGCCGGGACGTCCCGCGGCGCTCGCGCAGGGCCGCCGGGACGCGCGGCACCGCGGCCAGCGCCCCGTGCCGCGGTTCCCCGCCGGCCACCAGCGCCCGCACCGTGCTCGCCGCCGCGACCCGCACCGGCCGGCGCATCCATGCCGTCAGCAACGCGTTGCGCTGCAGCAGCTCCCTCCGGGACTGCGCGGTCCCGCGACTGGGGGAGGGGTGGTGGTGGGCGACCACGTCGTCCACGTACGCCAGCCCCCACCCGGCGGCCAGCAGGTCGTAGGTGACGCGTTCCTCCTCGCCCCCGAAGTGCACCACGCGGTCGAAACCCCCCGTCGCCAGGAACGCCTCCCGGCGCACCACCGCCGCGCACGCGACGAAACCCATCACGTGCGGGCCCGGCAGGTCCGGGTCCCGCCCCCACGGCGCCGAGGCCATGTCCGTGCACACCGGGTCCAGCTCCTCGGCCGGACCCACGAGCGTGCGGGCCGCCAGCACCGCCAGCCGCGGGTGCGCCGCGAACACCTCCGCGGCCCGGGCCAGCGCCCCCGGCGCCCACCAGGAGTCGTCGTCGGCGAACGCGACCAGCGGGGTCCGCGCGGCCCGCACCCCCAGGTTCCGCGCCGTGGCGCCCAGGTTCCGGCCCGGCCGCACCGACCGCAGCTCCGGAGCCCCCGCCGCGCGGCGGCGCGCGGCCTCCTGCGCGACCACGGTCGCGGTGCCGTCGGTCGAGCCGTTGTCCACGACCACCACCTCCGCCTCGTGCCGGGGCAGGGTGGAGCCCAGGTCCGCCGCGCGGTCCCGGGTGGCGACGACGACCGTGACCGGGGGCGGGGCGGGCTGCGGGGCGTGCGGCGCGGCGGGCATGGTCGCGAACGTACCGACGAGCGCACGGGCGCGCGCGGTGGTTGCATGCGCACCATGCCCGAGAACCGCCTGCCGTTCCGCCGCGCCGTCGTCACCGGTGGTGCCGGTTTCCTCGGTTCCCACCTGTGCGAGGCCCTCCTGGACGCCGGGGTCGAGGTCGTCTGCCTGGACAACTTCCTCACCGGCACCCCCGCCAACGTGGCGCACCTCATGGAGCACCCCGGTTTCCACCTGCGCCGGTGCGACATCACCGAGTACGTCCACGTGCCCGGCCCCGTCGACCTCGTCCTGCACTTCGCCTCGCCCGCCTCGCCGGTGGACTACCTGAAGCTGCCGCTGGAGACCCTCAAGGTCGGTTCCACCGGCACCTGGCACGCGCTCGGGCTGGCCAAGGAGAAGAGCGCCCGGTTCCTGCTGGCCTCCACCTCCGAGACCTACGGCGACCCGCAGGTCCACCCGCAGCCGGAGACCTACTGGGGGCACGTGAACCCCGTCGGTCCCCGCGGTGTCTACGACGAGTCCAAGCGGTACGCCGAGGCCCTCACCACCGCCTACCGCACGACCCACGGCGTCGACACCGCCATCGTCCGCATCTTCAACACCTACGGTCCGCGGATGCGCGCCGCCGACGGCCGCGCCATCCCCACCTTCATCCGGCAGGCCCTCGCCGGTGAACCCGTCACCGTCGCCGGGGACGGGCAGCAGACCCGCTCCATCTGCTACGTCGACGACCTCGTCGCCGGGATCCTCGCCCTGGCCGCCAGCGGGCACCCCGGCCCCGTGAACATCGGCAACCCCACCGAGCTCACCGTCCGCGCCATCGCCGAGGACGTCATCGCCGCCGCGGGGTCCGGCTCCCCGCTGGAGTTCATCGGCCGCCCCGTCGACGACCCGCAGGTCCGCCGCCCCGACACCACCCTGGCCCGCACCGTCCTGGGCTGGGAACCGCGCGTGGACTGGGCCGACGGCCTGGCCCGCACCGTGCGGTGGTTCCAGGAGCAGCGCGCGGCCGCCGACCAGGAGGAGGCGCACGCCCGCCGCGTCGTGGACGTGCGCGACGCCGAGCGCGCACTGCCCCCCGTCTCGTGATCCGGGCTACTGTGACGCAGCTGAGGTCGAGCAGAGGCTGACGTCCCGAAGGAGCCAGGTCCATGGCCGAGTCCACGCTGCCCCCCGTCACGGCCCGCGACCGTGAGCCCGTCGCGGCGGCGCTCGCGGCCCTGGCCCGCGACCTGCAGCGCGAGAAGGCCCCGGCCGGGGTCATGCAGCAGGTCCTGGACGCGGCGGTCGCGATGGTCGACGGCGCCGAGAGCGGCTCGATCAGCCTGGTGCGGGGCCGGCGGCGCGTCTGGTCGGCAGCCGTCACCGACGACCTGGCCCGCCGGGTCGACGCCGCGCAGGAGGACGCCGGGGAGGGGCCGTGCCTGGCGGCCATGGCCGCCGAACCGGTCGTGCGGACCGGGGACCTGCCCGCCGACGCCCGCTGGCCCGCCCTGGCCGCCCCCGCCCGGCAGCTGGGCGTGCGCAGCGCGCTGTGCTTCCACCTGTTCGTGCACGGCAGCACCCTCGGCGGGCTGAACCTGCTGTCCCGCACGCCGGACGCGTTCGACGCCGGCTCCGAGGCCGTGGGGTCGATGATCGCCGCGCACGCGGCCGTGGCCCTGGCCGACGCGCAGCAGTTCGACGACCTGCGGACCGCGCTGTCGAACCGCGACGTCATCGGCCAGGCCAAGGGGATGCTCATGGAGCGGTTCAAGGTCGACGCCGACCAGGCGTTCGCCGTCCTGACCCGCATCAGCCAGGACCGCAACGTCAAGCTCCACCACCTCGCCGAGCGACTGGCCCGGACCGGCTCCTTCGACGTCTGAGCGGCCCGCCGGTCACCGGGGGCGGGGTCTCGGGGGGCGCGCCGCCGCCCCAGCCCCTAGCGTCGGGCGCGGAACACCGGCCCGGTGAGCACGTCCGGGCCGGCCGCTCGAACGAGGAGAGGGACGTCGTGACCACGCAGCCGTCGCAGGAACCCGGGTCCGAGGAAGCCGCCGAGAGCCCCACCCAGCCGGGGTACGGCAACGACACCGGCTTCGCCGAGGAGGCCGAGCAGGACGACGAGCAGGACGGCCCGCAGGCTGAGAACGCGCAGTGAGCACCCCGTGACCGCGGTGGTGTAGCTTCACCAGCGGTTGAACTCCCAGCCCCACAGCACGACCGCTTCGACTCCTGGCACGCCCCGGGCGACGGTGGCTGCCGGGAGGAGTCCCACCGCCCTGGCC
This sequence comes from Kineococcus rugosus, assembly GCF_050871975.1. Classification (NCBI taxonomy): domain Bacteria; kingdom Bacillati; phylum Actinomycetota; class Actinomycetes; order Kineosporiales; family Kineosporiaceae; genus Kineococcus; species Kineococcus rugosus. The sequence continues at coordinate 37,222 of NZ_JBJLSJ010000033.1, forward strand.
GTTCCCTGTCCGGCGCCACGCGTCGGGCAGGGAAGGACGTCCGATGCCGTTGCCCCTCGAGGCCGCGTTCCTGGAACTGGGGCGCCTCCTCGTCGACCAGCCGCTCACGGTGCTGCTGCGCCGGGTCGCCGCCCTCGCCGTGGAGAGCGTCCCCGGCGCCGACGACGTGTCGATCACGCTGCTGCGCAACGGCAAGCCCCACACCGTGGCGTTCCACGGGGACCTCGCGGTGGAGCTGGACGAACGCCAGTACTCCCTGGGGTACGGGCCCTGCGTGGCCGCCGCGCAGGCGGGCGGGACGGTGCGCCTGGACGACACCGCCCACGACGACGCCTTCCCCCACTTCTCCGCCGCCGCCGCCCGGCGGGGGGTCCGCAGCGTCGTCGCCGTGGGGCTGCCGGACCCCGAGCGGTGCCAGGGCGCGATCAACACCTACTGCCTCGGGGGCACCGGCGCGGACGGGGTCTCCGGGCGGGCGCAGCACGCCCTGGAGCTGTTCGCCGGGTACGCCGCGGTCGCGCTGGGCAACGCCGCCGCCCTCGCCGAGGCCGGTGAGCGGGCCGAGAACCTCCAGATCGCCATGCAGTCCCGCGCCGTCATCGAGCAGGCCAAGGGCGTGCTCATCGCCCGGCGCGGGATCGACGCCGACGCCGCCTTCGAGGAGCTGGCGCGGCAGTCGCAGCGCGCCAACCGCAAGCTGCGCGACATCGCCGCCGAGGTCGTCGCCGCTGCGCGCGAGGCGGCCCGCCGGTGAGCGGGACGACGGTGAGCGGGCCGACGGTGGACGGGCGAGCGCTGGGGGAGCGGCTGCGGAGGGCCCTGGGGGCGGTCCCCGACGCCGCCTGCGGGGACGCTGCGGGGGACGACGGGCCGGTGGAGCGCGTCGAGGACGCCCTCGACGCGCTGGAGACCCTCCTCGACCTCGGCTGGGCCGACCCCGCCCGGGTCGAGGACCTGCTCACCGCCGAGCAGGCCGGCGGCACCCGCGGGGTGCGCTCCCTGGCCGAGGACCTCGCCGTGGCCCGGCTGCGCGCCCGGACCGCGGGCCAGGACGGCCGGGAGGCCGTGGCCCGCGCCCGCGCCGCCGTCGCCCGCTCCCACCGGCTCGCCGCCGAGGCCGCGCGCCGACGGGCGGCCACCGGGCGGCCCGGCCCGGACGACGCCGACGACGCCGACCGCGTCGCCGCGCTGGAACGGCAGGTGGAGCAGCTGCGGACGGCGCTGAGCAGCCGCCCCCGCATCGAGCACGCCGTCGGCGTCGTCATGGCCACCGTCGGCTGCGACGCGGAGCGGGCCTGGGACCTGCTGAGCCGGCTGTCCCAGCACACCAACGTCAAGGTGCGGGTCGCGGCCGACGCCCTCACCGGCGCCGTCGCCGCCGGGGGCGGCGTCCCGCCGGAGGTCACCGCCGCCCTGCGGGTGCTGGCCGCCGGCGGGCGGCTCGGCGCGGGGCGCGGCGCCCGCTGAGCACGGTTTGCCCCTCCGCGGCGACGTGACACGATGCAGTCACCATCGAACAGCCGGTGCCGCCACGAGCCACGAGCCACGAGCCACGAGGGGCCCTGCGATGTCCGCTGAGCGCACGACGTCGACCGCTGACGACCAGCTCAGCCTCCAGCTCGACGTCGTCACCCAGGAGCTCGCCGTCGCCGACGACGAGCTCGCCGCGCAGCGGCGCGAGATCGACGACCTCGTCGCGCGCGAGCTCGACGCCCGCGGCACGGTCAGCGCCATCACCCGGAGCGTGCCCGTCCCCGTCCTCGTCACCGACGCCGCGGGGGCCGTCGTGGAGGCCAACGTCGCGGCGTCCACCCTGTTCGGCGTCCCCGCCGGCCGGCTCCTGCGCAAACCCGTCCAGGCCTTCGTGGATCCCGGCGCCCGCGGCGCCGTCCGCGACCTCGTCTCCCGCGCCGCGACCACCGGGTCGGCCACCGGGACCCTGACGCTGGCCCCGCGCGGCGCACCCGCCCGCGCGGTCCGCGTCGTCCTCACCGCCGGCGGCCACCGCCCGGACGGCCGCACGAGCCTGTCCTGGGTCTTCGCGCACGACGCGCCGGCCGACGAGACCGCCCTGCAGGCCCTCGCGGGGCTGACCACGCTCGGCGTCGGGGAGGCCACGGTGCACGACCTGCTGACCCGGATCGCGGCGCTCGCCACCGGCGCCGTCACCGGCGGCTCGTGGTGCAGCGTCGTGCTCGGCGACCCGGCCGACCCCGACGAGCTCGCCGCCGACTCCGAGCAGGCCCAGCGGATGGACGGCGCCCAGTGGCGCCTGCGGCAGGGCCCGGCGTTCACGGCCCACGCCGACGACGCCCCCGTCGTGGTCCCCCGGCTGCGGGAGGACCCGCGCTGGCCCGACCTGGCGGCCCTGGTCCCGGACCTGCCCGCCCGCAGCGCCCTCGCCGTGCCGATCCGCGCGCAGGACCGCGCCCGCGGGGTCCTGACCGTCTACGGCCGGGACGAGGACGCCTTCGCCTCCGAGACCCAGCTCGACCACGCCCTGGTGTTCTCCGACGCCGCCGCGGCCGTGCTGCACGACCTGCAGCGCGTCGAGGAACTGCGCTCCACGGCCGAGAACCTCCGGATCGCCATGAGCTCGCGCGCCACCATCGAGCAGGCCAAGGGCCTGGTCGCCGGGTGGCTGGGCTGCACCGTCGACGAGGCCTTCGCCGCCCTCAGTCGGCTGTCGATGGACCGCAACGTCAAGCTGCGCGACCTCGCCGCGCTCGCGGTCGCCGACCCCTCCCGCCACGACCTGCAGCCGCTGCTGGCCGAGACGTGGCGGCGGCTGCACGGGGACCGTCAGCGCTCGTCGAGCTGATCCATCACCACCAGGGCGCCCGAGCGGCTGGGCGTGCCGGCCAGCGAGCTCACCGTGACGCGCACGCGGATCGACCGGCCCCGGCGGTTCACGGCCCCCAGCTCGAAGGTGCTCTCGGCCTCCGGCAGCGGGTCCCCGGCCAGCACGGCCCGCACGGCGGGCCCGACCTCGTGCAGCGGCAGGCCGATGTCGAGGTTCAGCAGGTGCTGGCCGGCGGCCTCGTCGGCCCGCACCCCCCACAGGTCGGCCGCCCAGGCGTTCCACACGGTGACGCGCATGTCGGTGTCCACCACGGCGACCCCGACGCGCAGGCTCGCGAAGACGCCCTCCATGTAGCCGTTGAGGGCGCTGACCTCCCCGGTGCGCAGCCGCAGCTCGTGGTTGGAGCCCTGGAGCTCGTCGTTCATCGACTGCAGCTCCTCGTTCATCGTCTCGAGCTCCTCGTTCGTGGAGTGCAGCTCCTCGTTGGTGGTCTCCAGCTCCTCGACCGTCGACTGGAGCTCCTCGTTGGTGGTCTCCAGCTCCTCGTTGGTCGACTGCAGCTCCTCGTAGGCCGTCTCCAGCTGGCGGTGGGCGTGCTCCAGCTCGTCCTGCAGCTGCCGGGACCGGGTGACGTCGATGAAGACGACCGTCGTGCCGAGCGTGTGGCCCTGCGGGGTGCGCAGCGGGACGACCTGGACGTCGAACCACTGCCGGTCCCCCCGGGGCCGCTGGAACTCCACGTCCCGGATCCACACCGTGCGGCGCTGGGCGTGGGCCTGCTCGACGGCCGAGCGCAGCTCCACGGGCCGGTAGCTGACCTCCAGGTCCTGGAAGGGCCGGCCGGTGTCGGTGGCGCTCAGCCCGAACAGCGCCTCGGCGCGGTGGTTGGACAGCACGACCTCGCCGTCGGCACCCAGCACGATCTGCGCGACCGGGCTCGCGGCCAGCGCCTCGGCCCGCAACGTCACCGCGTCGCCGGCCGCGGCCGGGAACACGGCGGGGACGGCCGCGGCGACGGCCCGGTGCGGGGTGCGGCTGCCCCCCGCGCGGCGGAACAGGCGGTTCTTCAGGTCGACGGGCGTGAACAGCGCCGCCTGGCTGAGCAGCATCTCGGCCTTGCCGAGGAACAGCAGCCCGTCGGGCCGCAGCGAGTAGTGCAGCCGCTCGGCGATGCGGGCCTGCGTCTCGGCCGTCAGGTACATCAGGGTGTTGCGGCAGGTCAGCAGGTCCACGTGGGAGATCGGCGCGTCCTGGACCAGGTCGGCCCGCCCGAAGATGACCGACCGGCGCAGGTCCTGGCGGAAGGTGTACCGGCCGCCGTGGGGTTCGAAGTACTTCGCCAGCAGGTCCGGCGGCAGGCCCGCGACCTCCCGGTCGGTGTAGGTGGCCGTGCGCGCGTGCGCGAGGGCCTCCTCGTCGGCGTCGGTGGCGTAGATCTTGACCCGCGCGCGGAACTCCTCGGGGCCCAGCAGCTCGGCCAGGCAGATCGCCACGGTGTACGCCTCCTGGCCCGAGGCGCACCCCGCGCTCCAGGCCCGGATCGGGCCCGACGGGCGCTGGGACAGCAGCTGCGGCAGCAGGTCCGCCCGCAGGCGCTCCCACGCCTCGGCGTCGCGGAAGAACGACGTGACGTTGATGAGGATCGTGGTGAACAGCGCCGCGAACTCGTCGGCGTCGACCTCCAGGCGGTCGCGGTACTCCTCGTACCCCTCGATCCCCACGTCGTCCATGCGGCGGTGGACGCGGCGCAGCAGGCTCGCGCGCTTGTACCCGGTGAAGTCGAAACCCCGGGCCGTCTTGAGGTGCTGCAGCAGCGCCTCGAACTGCTCGGGGGTCCCGCGCGGCGGGTCGACGTCGTGCTCACCCACCTCCTCAGCCGTTCCCCTCGTCGGTCCGCACGGCGCGGGACGTCAGCAGGCCCCGGATGGCGCGCGCCGCCTCGCTGGTCTCGGTGGCCCGGTCGAGGAACCGGGTGGCGGTCAGCCGGTGACCGTCCTCGGCGGCCCGCTGCCCCAGCTCGCGCGACAGCGCGGCACGTTCCTCCAGGCTGCGCAGCGCGATCCACAACGCGCTGTCCAGTTCGGACGTCTGCTGCTCCTGCAGGCTCTCCGGGCTCCACGCGTGCCCGACGCGGCAGCGGAACCGCAGCGCGCCGTGGTCCTCGATGCGCCACAGGACCCCCGAGCAGTCCGGGCAGGAGTACCCCGACGGCTCGCCGGGGTGGTCGTCGGACTCCAGCGGGCCCAGGTCGAACTCGGACACGGCCACCTCCTCGTCGAGCGGTTCGGGGGACTCGGGCCGCTCCGGGGCCGGCTGCCGGACCAGACGGGTCAGCAGACCGGGCAGGTCGGCCAGCGGGACGACGTGCTCGGGGCCGGCGACCTCCAGCGCCGCGCGGGGCATGCCGTCGTAGAGGGCGTCGGCGGGGTCCTGCACGACACCCAGACCCCCCTGGGCGCGCACGGCGACCAGCCCGGCCGCCCCATCGTCGAGGGTGCCGGACAGCACGACGCCGATCGCGCGCGGTCCCACGGCGCGCGCCGCGGACCGGAAGAGCGGGTCCACGGCCGGCCGGTGGCCGTTCTCCCGCGGCCCGGTGCTCAGCACGACGTGGTCGTCGCGCAGCAGCAGGTGGTGGTCGGGGACCGCGACGAGGACCTCGCCGTGCCGCAGCGGCTCGCCGTGCCGCGCCGGACGGGCCGGCAGCGGGCCGGAGCGGTCCAGGATGGCGGCCAGCGCGTTGGCCCCCGACGGCGGCACGTGCAGGACGACCAGGACGGTGGCGGGCAGGTCCACCGGCAGCCCCGCCGCCAGGGCCCGCAGCGCCTCGACCCCGCCGGCGCTCGCCCCCACCAGCACGACGTCGCGGGTGGGACCGTGCGGGGAGGGGGGTGACATGCCGTCACCCTAGTGTCCGCGGCCCGGCCGCCCCCGCCGCGACCGTCCCGGCTGAGGGGTGCTGCGGCCTTCCCAGCGGGCCCCGGCAGGTCTACCGTGGGCCGCAGGTTGCACCACCAGCCTCGGCGACGACGCCCCGGCCGGGCGTCGGCCACACGAAGGGGGCGTCCCGTGACGACCACCGTGATGAGCACCGCGATCGGCAGCGCGATCGGCAGCGCGATCGGCACCGCGACCACCCCGGACCCGGGGCCCGCCCTGCGGGTTCAGGTCCTGTCCACCCCGTCCAGACGCACCGTCGTGCTGGACGGGGAGTTCGACGTCGAGTCCGCCCCCCTCGTCCAGGGCACCGTCCAGCCCCTCCTGGGCCCGGGGCGGGAGGTGGTGCTCGACCTGGGCCGGGTCACGTTCTGCGACGTCCCGGCGTGCGACGCGCTCTTCGCCTGCGCGCGCAGCGCCCGCGACGCCGGTGCGCGGCTGCGGCTGGTCCACGTCCGCCCCTTCCAGCGCCGGGTGTTCGCGCTGCTGGAGCTGGACGCGCTGCTGCCCGTCGACGGTCACCGGCGCAGGGTGTCGCCGGGCGGTTCGCCGAACGCGGCCCGGTAGGCGGCCGAGAACCGCCCGGCGTTGGAGAAACCCCACCGCGCCGCGACCGCGGCGACGGTGTCCCCGCGCGCGGGGTCGGCCTCCCGCAGTTCCCGGCGGGCGTGCTCCAGCCGCACCCGGCGCACGTACCCCAGGGGCGTCGTGCCCAGGTGCCGGCGGAACCCGTCCTGCAGGGCGCGCGCGCCCGTCCCGGCCGCCGCCGCGATCTCGTCCAGCGGCAGCGGCCGGTGCGCGTTCGCGTCGACGTGGGCCACCGCGCGGCGGATCGTCGCCGGGGCCGTGGAACCGGGGCCGGGGACGTGCTGACGGGTCATCGTCGTGTTCGGGAAGACGTGCAGGGCCGCGGTCGCGGCCGTGCGGGCCAGGTCCTCGGCCAGCAGCGGTGAGCCCAGCGGTGAGTCCGGGTCCCTCAGGGCCCCGCCGACCAGGGCGGTCAGGGAGCGGAAGTACCGCTCCAGGGCCGGGGACACCGGGGTGATCCCCAGGAACCGCACGTCCCGGGCGGGCAGGCCGGTGAGGTCCTCGGCGACGCGGTGGACGCGTTCGGCGGGCAACCGCACGGTGGTGACGTCGAAACCGCGCATGGCGAAGTCGACGGGCACCCCCAGCGGGTACATCGCGACGTCGTCGCGGGTGGCGGTCGTCCCGGCGTCGCGGCTGGTGACCTGCACGCTGCCGGCGTGGACGACGAAGAACAGGTAGTACCTGAAACCCTCCTCGCTCGTGCCGTCGTAGTCGATGCTCGTGCGCACCCGGTCCGCCCCCACGAACGGGGTGTCGCAGGTGAGGGCGGAGAACCGCGCGGCACGGCGGACGGGCGCGAACCGGGACCGGTTCTCGGCGTAGGTGCGCCGGATGAAGTCGGTCACCACCTCCTCGTCGTCGGAGGAGAAGGTGGTGCGCTGCACCGGGTCGGGGGCGGGTCGTGCGGGCACGTGACCTCCGGGGAACGGAGAACGGCGGCCCCGGTCCGGGGGCCGCTGGACAGGTTACGCACCGCGCGGCCGCGCAGCGAAGGTCCTGCGGCGGACCCGTGGCCGCCGGGGCCCGCCCGGGCGACCCTGGTGGGGCGGAAGGGCCCACGCCCCGCCGTGCACGACGCCCGGGCGTTCAACAGGGAGCTCCCCGGGCGGCGCGCGGGGACGACGCGGGAGCGGGACGTGCGGACGGGGCACCGGGTGGGAGCGGCGGGGGGGGGGGGGGGGGGGGGGGGGGGGGGGGGGGGGGGGGGGGGGGGGGGGGGGGGGGGGGGGGGGGGGGGGGGGGGGGGGGGGGGGGGGGGGGGGGGCGGGCGGCCGGACGGGGTCCGGCAGACCCGGGACGCCGTGCTGCGGGCGTGCCGGGAATCGGCCGGTCTCCACGAGCGCTGCGCGGCGCTGTACGAGCAGATCGCCCTGCGGGCCGCCGACGACCAGCTCGACCGGTTCGTCGGCCTCGCCGCCCTCGAACGGTCGCGGGCCGCCGCGGACCGGGAACGGGCCCGGCGGCTGGCGTCCGTCCTGGACCCCGCCCCCGAACCCGCCGTCAAACCCGCCGTGGAACCCTGAGGCGCCTCAGGGACCCTCGACCGACACCATCTCCTCCACCCGCAGCGTCGCGAGCAACCGGCGCTGGAACGGCCGCGCGTTCACCACGCGGATCGTGCGGCGCGCGGCGGCGGCCTGGTGCGCGCAGGCCAGCAGGGCCCGCGCCGCGGAGGCGTCGCAGAACTCCACCGACCCGACGTCGACGACCACGTCCCGCCCCGAGCGCAGGACGTGGTCGACCGCGGCGCACACCAGTTCCACCGCGCGGGCGTCGAACTCGCCGTGCAGGTGCAGCCACCGGCGGCCGGCGTCGTCGGGTTCGGGGTCCAGCCGCAGCCGCAGCGGCGGTTCGGAGATCGTGGGGAAACCCCGGCGAGGGGTCAGCACCTCGAGGGGCGTCTCGTCGAGGGTGGGTCGTGGCACCGTCCTGCCTCCTGCCGTGGGACGACGGCCCGGTCCGGTTCCGTCCTGGAGGCTGGCTGCACAACCTGACCGCACCGTACCCCCGGCGGTCCGGGCGCTCAACAGATCAGGGAGCGGGCGCCAGCCGCCCACCGGCCGGCAGGTGCGCCACGGCGTCCACGACCTCCGCGACGGTGATCCGCGCCAGCGTCGGGTCGACCCGCGTCCCGTGCGGGTCCCCGACGTAGTCGCGCGCCGCCGGGTCCCCGTGCCACAGGACGGTGTGCCGGTCGGCGTCGACCGCCGGGCCCCACCACGCCGGGGGAGTGGGGCCGAACAGCAGCACCGACGGCGTCGCGAACGCCGTCGCCAGGTGCGCGGTCCCGGTGTCGCCCGACAGCACCAGCCGCGCGGACCCCACGAGGTCGGCCAGCTCGTCCAGCGTGGACGTGCCGCAGCGGTCGCGGGCCCCGGCGCGCGCCAGGTCCGCGCCCAGCGCGGCCTCGTCCGCGGTGCCGGTGACGACGACGTCGTGGCCATCCCGCACGAGGTGGGTCACGACCTCCCGCCACCGCTCCAGCGGCCACCGGCGCGCGGGGAACGCGGCCCCGGGGTGCACCACGACGGGACCGTCGGGCACCGGGCCGCGCGGGCGCAGCCGCAGGTCCTCCGGCCCGGCGTCCGCGCCCCAGGCCGCGACCAGCCGGCACCAGCGGGCCACCTCGTGCTCGTGCCGGTGCCACGGCGGCCCGTCGTACCCGTCGGTGGCGAAACCCAGGAGGTCGGCCGGGCCGGTCGCGGCGAGCAGGTCCCGGCTGGCGGGGCCGTTGCCGTGCAGGTCGACCGCCAGGTGCCCCGAACCTCTGGCCCGCAACGGGTCCAGGTCGCGCGTCACGAGGACCTCGTCCACGACCCCGTACCGGCGCAGGAAACCCCCCACGGCCGGCGGGGCGGCCAGCACGAGCCGGTGGCCGGGGAAGCGGCGGCGCAGGCCCCGCAGCGCGGGGATCCCGGTGAGCAGGTCGCCCAGCCCCAGCGCCCGCAGCACCAGCAGGTCGCCGGGGCCCAGGTCCACCTCGGTCCCCACCTCGGTCGGGGCGGTCACCGGGTGCGGTTCAGGATGCTCGTCGTGGACCGGCCGTCGAGGTACGGCAGCAGTTCCACGCGCCCGCCCCAGCTGCGCACCAGGTCGCCCTCGGGCAGCTCGGTGTAGTCCCCGCCCTTGGCCCACACGTCCGGGCGCAGCTCGGCCAGCGCCGCCCGCGGGTCGTCCTCGTCGAACACGAGGACGGCGTCGACGCTGGCCAGGCCCCGCAGGACCCGTTCACGGTCGTCCTGCCCGCACACGGGGCGGTCCGGGCCCTTGAGCCGGCGCACGGAGTCGTCGGAGTTCAGCAGCACCACCAGCGCGTCCCCGAGGTCGCGCGCGGCCTCCAGGCAGCCGACGTGCCCGGCGTGCAGGACGTCGAAGCAGCCGCCGGTGGCCACCAGGGTCCCGCCCGCGGCGCGGACGCGGTCGGCGACCTCGCGGGCCGACTCCAGGCCCGGCCGCCGCACCCGGCGCGGCGCCGCGGTCGCGTCGGCGAAGAACCCGGAGGTGCCGCCCGCGGCGACCCACGCCGAGGCGTCCTGCACGGCGCGGTCCAGGGCCGGCGTCAGGGAGCCGGTGCGGGCGATCTCGACGGCGCACGTCGCGGCGAACCGGTCCCCGGCCCCGCACGGGTCACCGGAGGCGGGCTGCGCCGGCAGGTGCAGGACCTCGTCGCCGGAGGCGCAGTAGGCCCCCGCCGCGCCCACGGTGACGCAGACGGCGCGGGCCCCCCAGTGCGCGCGCAGCGCGGTCGCGACGGCCCCCGGCTCGTCGGCGGCGGGACCGGCGGGGGCCGCGGCGAGCGCGGCGCGGGCCTCGGCCAGGTTCGGGGTCACCAGCGCGCAGCCGGGCACCGGGTCGCCGCCGCGGGGGTGGGGGTCCCACACGACCGGGACCCGCCCGGCCGCCTCGGTCAGCGCGGCCCGCACCCGCGGGTCGGCGGTCGTGCCGGCGCCGTAGTCGGACACCAGCACCACGTCCGCCGCGCCCAGGACACCGGCCAGGACGTCCGTCTCGACCGTCGTCGGCGTCCCCGGGCCGCCCTCGTCGAGCCGGGTCAGCACCTGGCCGTTCGTGCGGACCCGGGACTTGGTGCGGGTGGGGCCCTCGTGCCCCAGGGCGTGCACCCGCACACCGGGCAGCAGCTCCCGCAACCGGTGCCCGGCGGCGTCGTCGGCCACCGGCGCCACCAGGTGCACGGCGACCGAGGGGTCGCCGGCGGCCAGCAGCGCGGTCAGCGCCGCACCGCCGGGGGACTCGCGGGTCTGCTCGACGTCGACGACGGGCACCGGCGCGTCCGGGGCCAGCCGGGTCGAGGACCCGACGACCTCGCGGTCCAGCAGCGCGTCGCCGACCACCACGACCGTGCGGGTGGCGGCCCGGGTGGGGGAGCCGCTCACGCGAGCACCTCGTCCTCGACGGCCGTCAGGTCCACGACCCGCCGCGCCGGCAGGTGCGCCTCCACGGCCACGCACAGGGCGTGCACCGCCATCAGGTGCCCCTCCTGGATCGCGGACGTGCTCGGGCCGGGGAACCCCAGCGTGTCGTCGGCCAGCTCCCGCAACGGGTTGCGCGAGGTCGACGTCAGCGCCCACACCGTCAGGCCGTGCTCGCGGGCCCGCTCGGCGGCGCGCAGCAGGTTCGGGGACCGGCCGCTGGTGGACACCAGCAGCAGCACGTCACCGGGACGGCCGTGCGCCTCGACCTGGCGGGCGAAGACCTCCTCCACGCCGTAGTCGTTGGCGATCGCGGTGACCGCGGAGCTCTCGGCGTGCAGCGCGATCGCCGACAGCGGCCGGCGCTCGCCGACGAACCGGCCCACGAGCTCGGCGGTGAGGTGCTGCGCCTCGGCGGCGCTGCCGCCGTTGCCGGCCACCAGCAGCCGCCCGCCGCGGTCCACGACCGCGACCAGCTCGCGGCCCCAGCGGTCGATGCGGTCGGCCTCGGACTCCAGCGCCCGCACCACCCCGGCCAGCTCCCCGACGTGCCCGCGCAGGTACTCGCGGGTGGTGGGGACGACCGGTGCGGTGCCCAGCAGCTGCTCGTAGGCGGTCTCGGTGGCGGCCGCCACCCGCGCCCAGTCGTACCGCTCCCGGGCGCGGCGGCGCCCGGCCGCCCCCATCCGGCGCGCGACGGCGGGGTCGGTCACCACGGAGGCCACCGCCGCGGCGAGGTGCTCGGGGGCGACCCGGCCCTGCGCGTCGACGGGGACGAGCCGGCCGCTGACGCCGTCGCGCACGGTGTCGAGCATCCCGCCGACGGCGGTCGCCACGACGGGCAGCCCGGCGGCCATGGCCTCCAGGACGGCGATCCCGAACGGCTCGTACCAGGGCGTGGCGAGCAGCGCGTCCGCCGAGCGCAGCAGCGCGGGCAGGTCGTCGGGGCTGACCCGGCCGACGAGGTGGACCCGGTCGGACAGGCCCAGCTCGACGGCGACCTTCTGCAGCCGCACGGCCTCGTGGTCGCCGTCGAGGTCGTGCGCGGCGGGCCCGCCGGCGACGACGAGCTCGGCGTCGGGCAGGAACTCCAGGGCCCGGATCGCGGCCTCGATGCCCTTGCGCGGGACCAGGCGCCCCACGGTGAGCAGCCGGGTCCGGCACCCCGGGCCCACCGGGCCGGCCACGCCGGGCCCGCCGGTGCCGTCGGTGGCGGGCGCGGCGAAGCGCTCGACGTCCACCCCGCACGGCACGACCTGCACGCGGTGCGGGGGCGACCCGGCCGAGCGCAGCTCGGAGACCTCGTCGCGGCAGGTCGCGACGACGAGGTCGACCTCCCGGGCGAGCCGGCGCTCGGTCTCCTCGCGCTCGGGCGGGGAGGTGTCCTCGACCCCCTGGTAGCGCTTCTTGACGCTGCCCAGGGCGTGGAACGTCTGCACCACGGGGATGCGCAGGGCGCGGGCGGCCGGCAGCGCGGCCAGGCCCGACATCCAGAAGTGGGCGTGCACGACGTCGGGCCGGTCCCGCTGCCACGTCTCGCGCAGGACCTGCGAGAACCGCTCCATGAACGGCGGCAGGTCGTCCTTGGCGACGGGCTCGGCCGGCCCGGCCTCCACGTGCACGACCTCCACGCCGGGGCGCAGCCAGACGCGCTCGGGCAGGTCGGGGTCGTCGCGGCGGGTGTGCACGACGACGTCGTGGCCGCGGTCGGCCAGCGCCCCGGCCAGGGCCGCGACGTGGACGTTCTGACCGCCGGCGTCGACCCCGCCGAGCACGGCGAGGGGACTGGCGTGCTCGCTGACCATCGCGATGCGCATCAGGCCACCACCTCCGTCAGCAGGGCGTCCAGGTCGGTGAGGAAGCGCTCGATCCCGAAGGCGCGCAGCGCGTGCTCGCGGGCGGCGAGCCCGCGGGCGCGGGCCTCCTCGGGCTCGGCCAGCCAGCGGCGCGCGGTGGCGCGCAGCACGTCCGGGTCGCTGGACAGGACCCCGGCCGCGGCGGGCACCGCCTCGGGGGCGGCGGTGGCGGGCAGCCCCAGGACGGGCATCCCGATCATCATCGCCTCGATGAGGGACAGGCCCAGGCTCGTCCACCGGTACGGGTGCAGGTAGGCGCGGTGGGTGCCCAGCAGCTCGTGCATCCGGGCCTGCGGCAGGTCCTCGTACACGCTGAGGTTCTTCACCCCCGCCAGCGGCGTGACGCCCATGCCGTACAGGGCGACGGGCAGGTCCTCGGCGAGGTCCAGCACCAGGTCGGTGCCGGCCACGCGCCGCCGGCGCACGGGCTCGTTGACGACGACGGCCAGGGACTCCGCGCTGCCGGTGTACCGGTGGCCGGGGTCGACCACGCCGTGGTCCAGGACGCGGGTGCGGGCGCGGCCGTTGTCCCAGTAGGTGCGGTTGAACTGCGTGACGTGCACCAGGGGGATCGCGTCCTGGTCGGCGAGCGGGTGGACGCTGTCGGCGGCCCCGCCGCGGGGGGCGTCGTGCTCGACGTACAGGGCGGGCACGTCGCGGCCGGGGCGGCGGCCGGTCCAGCGCTCGACGAGGTCGAGCTCGTGGGGGCGCTGGAGCAGCACGACGTCGAACTCGGCGTCGCGCAGGTCCGCGACCGGGACCTCCTGCGCACCGGCCGGCCAGTCCCAGGTCCGGGCCCGGCCGCGGCCGTCGGGGCCGCGCTCGTCGTCCACGGGCAGCAGGTACGTGTGACGGCCCTGGACGAACGCCGTCGTCCACGAGCCGTGCACGTGCCAGGCGAGGATCCTCACGGGGTGACCTCCAGCAGTTCTCTAGTGAGGGCGTCCACGGCCGCCACGACGCGGTCGGGGGCCACGGACGCCAGGCAGGGGTGGCCGGGGACGGGGCACTCGCGGGCCCGGGACCCGGCGCAGACGACGTCCTGGTCCCCGAGCAGGACGTGCGGCACGCCGTACGGCGCCCAGCGGGCGGCGGGGACGACGGGGGAGAACAGCGACACCACCGGGGTCCCGACGGCCGCGGCCAGGTGCGCGGGGCCCGTGTTGCCCACGACGACGGCGTCGGCCGCGGCCAGGACCGCGGCCAGCCCGGCGAGGTCGGTGCGCCCGCCGAGGTCCAGCGCGCCGTCGCCGGCGACGGCGGCGGTGAGGTCGCGCTCGGCGGGACCGCCGGTCACGACGACGTCCCTCCCGCTGCGCCGCAGCGCCCCCACGACGGCGGCGGCCTGCTCGGGCAGCGGCGCGCGGGCCGGGACCGAGGCGCCGGGGTGGACGACGACGAACCGCTCGGGCAGGTCGACGCCCGCACCGGCCGGGGTGCGCACCCGCAGTCGGCCGTCGTCGCCGGCGGGCAGGTCGTGCCCGGCGGCGCGGACCAGGTCCAGCGCGGCCTCGACCTCGTGCCGCTCGGGGCCCTCCTCGCGGCGGTGCCGCACGTCGAGCAGGGACCCGGGGTAGTCGACGCTGGACGCCGCGATCCGCGGCACCCCCGCCATCCGCAGGAGCAGCGCCAGCGGCAGCGGGCTCTGGTGGAAGGACGTGAAGACGACGGCCTCGTCGTACCCGCCGGCGTGGACCTGCGCGACGAGGCGCCCCACGGCGGCGGGGTCGACGGGGGCGGGGGCGAAGCCCGACCACGGCGGGTCGAAGACGAGGACGTCGCGGACGCCGGGCAGCAGCCGGGCGGCGCCCGCCCCGGCGGGGGAGGCCAGGACGTCGACGGTGCCGGCGGCGGCCAGCGCCCGGACGGCGGGGCCGGTGACCAGCACGTCGCCGTCGTTGTCGAGGCGGCAGGCGAGGAGCCTCACGACGGCCCCACCCCCGTGAGCCGGTCCCAGTGGACGGCGTCGAGGTCGGCCAGGGCCCCGACGACCAGGGGAGCCGCCTCGACCTCCTCGGCGCGGGTGACCTCGGTGGGCACCAGCACGGCCCGGGCCCCGGCGGACAGCGCGGCCTCCACGTCGGCGCCGATGTCGCCGACGACGAGGCACTCGGCGGGCAGCACGCCGAGCGCGCGGGCGGCGTCGAGCACCATCCCCGGTTCGGGCTTGCGGGTGCGCGAGACGGCGTCGGGGCCGTCGACGCTGACCTGCACGGTGTCGAAGGGGCCGAGCAGGTCGGCGACGCGGGCGTTCACGGCGTCGACGTCGGCGCGGGTCAGCAGGCCGCGCGCCACGCCGGACTGGTTGGTGACCATCCCCAGGCGCAGCCCCCGGGCGCGCAGCGCGTCGAGCAGCTCCCGGGCGCCGTCGACGGGTTTCACCAGGTCCGGGTCGCCGTTGTAGGGGACGTCGTGCACGAGGGTCCCGTCGCGGTCGAACAGCACCGCGCGCACCGGCGGCGGCCACGGCGCGGGCGGAGCGGTGCGGACGGCCAGTTCCCCGCGCAGCCGGTGGTACACCGCGGCGGGCGGGATCGCGGCGCTGGTCAGCAGCATCCGCCGCACCTCGGGCAGGTCGCGCGGGCCGGGGGCGATGCGCCGCCACGCGAACTCCGCGGTCAGCCCGGCCCAGCCCAGCGCGGCCAGCGCGGCGGTCCGGCGCCGCCCGGCGAGCAGCGCCGCCAGGGCCACGGCCGCGGCGGAGGTGGTCGCCACGTGCGTCCCGATCCGGCCCACGGTGGAGTTCGCCCGCTCGTACCAGTCGCGGCCGTGCAGGGCGGTCATGAGGACGTCGTCGGCGTTGCCGCGCTGCTGCTTCAGGCTGGCGAGGTCGGCGGCGGGCCGCACGGGGTGGACGGCGAGGTGCTCGCCGCGCACGATGCGCCACCCGGCGGCGACGACGCGCAGGGCCAGGTCGGCGTCCTCGCGGAACGCCCGCGGGAACCGCTCGTCGAACCCGGCGACCTGCTCCAGCGCGGTGCGCCGGTAGGCCATGTCGGCGGTGATCCACTGCGCGTCGGCGAGCCCGGCGGTGCCGCGCTCCCAGTCGGTGGGGCGGCGGTCGGTGGGCAGCGGGACGTGGATGCGGCCCTGCACGGCGCCGACCGCGGTGGTGGTGGCGTCGAGGTCGGCCAGCAGCCGCGTCGACCAGTCGGCGGGCAGTTCCACGTCGTCGTCGACGAACGCGACCCACTCGCTGCGGACCCGTCGCCACCCGGCGTTGCGGGCCGCGGCGGGACCGCGCCCGCCCGAGCGCACGAGGCGCACGTCCAGGCCGGCGGCGCGGGCGTCGGCGCAGGCCCGCTCGCACGGGTCCTGCGCGCCGTCCCGACCGGTGGCGCGGCCGGGGCGGTCGTCGACCACGACGACCTGGTCGGGCGCCGGGCCGTCCTGGGCGGCGAGGGTGCCGAGCAGGACGGCCAGGCTGGGGCGCCCGACCGAGGGGATGACGACCGAGAAACCCGTCACGGCTTCGTGAAGTCGCTGCGGCGCACCAGGTGCGGGCCGAGGACGAGGACGTCGACCGGGGCCGACCCGAACAGTTCCATCGCGTCGCGCGGATCGTCCACCATGGGCCGGCCGGCGGTGTTGAGGCTGGTGTTCACCACCACGGGCAGCCCGGTGCGCTCCTCGAAGGCGCGCAGCAGCGCCGCGACGTGCGGGGTGCGGTCGTCGTGGATCGTCTGGATGCGGGCGGTGCCGTCGACGTGGACGACGGCGGGAATGCGGTCCTTCCACTCCTCGGCCACGTCGTGCACGAACAGCATGTACTCGCTGGGGATCGGGCCGCCGGAGAAGATCTGCTCGGCGCGCTCGGCGAGCACCATCGGCGCGACCGGGCGGAACTGCTCCCGGCCCTTGACGTCGTTGAGGCGCTCGAGGTTCTCCTTCTTCCCCGGGTGCGCCATGAGGGAGCGGTGCCCCAGCGCCCGCGGCCCGAACTCGGCGCGGCCGTCGAACCAGGCCACCACCCCGTCGTCCGCCAGGACGTCGGCGACCTCACCGGCCAGGTCGTCGGGGGTGGTGAAGTTCAGCCGCGCCGTGGTGAGCCACTGCGCGAGCTCCTCGTCGGTCCAGGACCGGCCCAGGGCGGCGGACTCCATGGGGGCGACGATCTCACCGGCGTCGGCGGACAGCTGCAGCGCCGCGCCGAGCGCGGTGCCGGAGTCGCCGGCCGCGGGCTGGACGTAGACCTCCTCGAAGGGGGACTCGCGCCAGATGCGGGAGTTCGCGACGCAGTTCAGCGCCGTGCCGCCGGCCATCGCCAGCACCCGGTCGCCGGTCCGGCCGTGCAGCCAGGTGGCGACGTCGACCAGCGTGCGCTCCAGGACCTCCTGGACGCTGGCGGCGAGGTCGGCCTGCCCGGAGTCCTGGCGCGGGTCCCAGCTCTCGCCGTCGGCCAGCGGCGGGGCCCAGCGGGAGAAGTCCGGGACCTTGGCGACGAACCCGCCGTCGCCGGTGGCGTGGACGAACTCGGCGATCTCGTCGGCGAAGCGGGGCTTGCCGTACGAGGCCAGCGCCATGACCTTGTACTCGTCGGAGGAGTGGGTGAAGCCGAGGTGCCGGGTGAGGTCCTCGTAGACGAACCCCAGCGACTGCGGCAGGCCCGTCTCGTGCAGGACCTCGAGCCGCCCGCCGCGGTAGCGGCCGGCGAGGGAGGAGATCCGCTCGCCCCGGCCGTCGACGGTCAGGACGCTGCAGCCGCCCTCGCGGGCCGCGGCCGGGGAGGCCAGCGCCGCGGAGGCGGCGTGCGCGACGTGGTGGGGGACGAAGCGGACCTTGGCCGGGTCCAGCCCGGGCAGCGCGGTGGCGATGGCCTCGGGGGCGCGCTCGGCGTACCGGGTGCGGATCGCGTCGTCGGGGTCCCCGAGGTCGAGCTCGGAGCTCGGCAGCACCAGGCGGGGGTCGTAGGAGTAGCCCACGAGGTCGAGGTCGGCGGGGGTCAGGCCGGCCGCCGCCAGCGCGTGCTTGATCGCCAGGTCGGGCAGCTCCCACGTGGCGTACGGGACGGGCCGCTTGCCGTGCTTGCGACGGCTGAAGCGCTCCTCCTCGGCGGCGAAGACGATCTCCCCGTCGACGACCAGCGCGGCGGCGGTGTCGTGGAAGACGGCGTTGATCCCCAGGATGCGCATGCGCTGGCGACCTCTCTGTGTCCGCGCCCAGTGCTCGAGCGTCCCCTACGGCCCGTGATCTTCGGACCTGCGTGAACCCTGCCAGAGGGGGCGGACAGTCGCCTCCCGAGACGGGTGCGGCCCGGCACCCCAGGGGGTGCCGGGCCGTGCTCAGGGGCGGGGGATCACTTCGGCGGGGTGACGTCCCCGCGCCAGGCGCCGGTCTCGCCGCCGCGCGACTCGATGAAGGCCTTGAACCGCTCGAGGTCCTTCTTGATCTGCCGGTCGTGGGGCGGGCCGGGCGTGGCCCCCCGCCTCAACCTCCCCGCCCGGGAGGGCGCCGGGTGGGTGCTGCGCGCCGGGGGGTGCGAGGGGGGGCGGGGGGGGG
>NZ_JBJLSJ010000034.1:0-55252 GCF_050871975.1 Kineococcus rugosus
CCCCCCCCCCCCCCCCCCCCCCCCCCCCCCCCCCCCCCCCCCCCCCCCCCCCCCCCCCCCCCCCCCCCCCCCCCCCCCCCCCCCCCCCCCCCCCCCCCCCCCCCCCCCCCCGGGGAGGGACCCCGGCGGGTCAGGCCGGCTGCGGCCCGTCGTCCTCGGTGGTGCCGGCCGCGCTGGCCAGGCCCGGTTCCTCGTCGACGACGTCGAGCAGCTGCACGATGTTCGTCGTCTCGATGAGGAACTTCACGACCGCCGGCGGCCGGATGAGCGTCACCCGGTGCGCCTTGGAGCGCGAGGCCAGCCGGGCCAGGAACGCCAGGCCCGTCGAGTCCATGAAGGTGACGTGGTGGGCGTCGACCTGCAGCGGGCGCCCCGAGCTGAGCGCGTCCTCGGCGGCCTCCAGCAGGTCCGGTCCGAGCTCGGCGTCGATCTCCCCGGTGAGCACGACGCGGGTGGCCCGCGGTTCGTACAGGACGTGCACCGAGCCCGGGTCCACCGAGCGCACCTGCGGCACCCGGGGCGCCTCGCCCGGCGGTGTGGCGTCGTTCGTCATGGATCCTCCGCAGTACGTGCGCTGCATCACCGCGCCCGGCTCCCACCGGCAGCGGATGTCCGTCCCGCACGGCCTCGTTCCGCACGGGTGGGCCGCCGCACCGGCGCCACCCTCGACGCGCGGTCCGGTGGACCCCCCTGCATGCTAGCCACGCCGGGACCGCGCCGACCCCCGCAGGTCGGCGCCCCCGCGACCAGCGGCGGCCGCCTCGGCCGCCCGCGACCCCGAGGAGCCCCGTCCCGATGCCCGGCCGCACTCTGCAGGCGCTCGCCCTGCGCGAGCCCGCCGCCGCGCTGCTCCTGCGCTCCACCCCCGGCCGGCCCGCCGGCGCCGTGCTGGCCGTGGACGACGCCGGCCGCGCGCGGGCGGGGCTGGGGGCCACCGACCCGCTGCCCGCCGACCTCGACGCCTTCCGCGCCCGGGCCGCGCTGCCGCCCGCCCCGGCCTGGGAGCGGGTCGCGGCCGGGGGGACGGTCGCCGGGGAGCTGCTGCCCGGCGACCTGTGGCTGACCGCTGACCGCGTGCCCGGGCGCGACGAGCTGCTCGTCGTCCTCGCCGGTGTCGCCTCCGGGGTGGAGCACCCCGGCGGGCCCGGCGCGGGAGCCGTCGTGGCCGCCGGGCCCGGGGTGGCGCTGTCGGCGGTCCGCGACGGCGGCCTCGTCGTCGACTGGGCCGACGGCGGGTACGCCCGCACCACCGGCACCCCCGTCGCCGAGGTCCTCGGGCGGCCCTTCACCGACCTGCTGCGCAGCGCCGACGACCAGGTCCTGACCGCGCTGCGGCACGACCTCGACCGCGGGCTGCCCGCCACCGCGACCGTCCTGGACCACCGCGCCGACGGCCCCGACTTCCTGCACCAGGTCAGCGCCGTGCCGCTGCGGGACCGGACCGGGGCGGTGTCCCACGTGCTGTCCCGGCACAGCGACGTCACCCGCCGCACCGCCCTGGACGGCACCGCCGGCGCCCGCCTGGACGCCCTGACCCGCCTGGACGCCCTCGGCGACGGCCTCGGCGACCTCGGCGGCGACGACCCCGGCGAGGCCCTGCGCGCCGTCGTGCGCGTCCTGGGCGACCAGCTCGTCGCCGCCGCGCTCGTCGCGCAGGTCCACGAGCGCCCCGGCGGCGGCCCGCGGGAGCTGCAGGTGGCCGCCGCCCACGGCCGCCACCTGCACGAGCTCGTCGGCCGGCGGCTGCCGCTGCCGCGCCAGCGGAGCGGGCCGGACCCCGTGCTCGACACCGGGCCCGGGGAGCTGCTGGCGCTGGACGGCCCCGCGGCCCCGCCGGGGTCGGTCACGCACTGGCTGCGGGAGCTCAGCGGCCCCGACCACGACCCCGCGGGCACTCCGGCGCTGTCCGTGGCGTTGCGAGGACGGGAGGGCGTCCTGGGCGTCCTGCTGGTCCGCCCGCACCCCGCGGGGCTGAGGGCGCAGGACCGGGCCGTCATCGCGGGCGCCGCCCGCCGGACGGGACTGCTCATGGAGAACGCACGACTGCACGCACGGGAGCACGCCTTGGCAGAGACGTTGCAACGCAGCATGTTGCCCGACTCGACGGGTCTGGAGGGCATCGACGGCCTCGACGTCTGGACGTTCTACGCCTCCAACGCCGACCACGCCCAGGTCGGTGGCGACTGGTTCGACGTCCTGCCACCCGCCGCCCACGGCGGGCAGGTCGCCGGCGTCGTCGTCGGCGACGTCGTGGGCCACGACGTCGAGGCCGCCGCGGCGATGGGCCAGATCCGCTCCGTCGTGCGCACCGCCGCCCACGAGTTCGACGACCCCGGCAGCGTGCTCATGCGCGTGGACCAGCTCGCCGGCGGCATGGGCATCGGCCGGATGGCCTCGCTGGTGTTCGCCACCCTGCAGCGCCTGGAGGACGGCGAGTGGGAGATGGCCTGGTCCAGCGCCGGGCACCTGCCGCCGCTGCTGCGGCGCGGCGCGCACGTGGAGGTGCTCAGCGAGGCCACCGGCACCCTCGTCGGCCTCGGTGAGCGCCCCCGCCCGACCCGCGAGCGCGCGCTGTCGCCCGGCGACGTCCTCGTCCTCTACACCGACGGCCTCATCGAGACCCGCTCGCGGCCCATGCGCGACGGCCTGGAGGTCCTCGTGGAGGTCCTCGCCACGTCCCGGGCCCGCGACGCCGCCGGCATCGGGGAGGAGCTGCTCGCCGGGCTCGGCGAGACCCCCGAGGACGACACCGCCATCGTCGTGGTCCGGGTGCCGGAGGAGTCCGAGCTCGGCGGCGACCCGCTGCCCACGGCCGACACCCCGCGCCGCCGCCGCTGGCAGCTGCCGTCCGAGCCGTCCTCCATCGGCAAGGCCCGGCACGCCACGCTGCGCGCGTGCGCCGTGTGGGGCCTGGACTGCGGCCCGAAGGCCGAGATCGTGGTGTCCGAGCTCGTCGCGAACGCCGTCCTGCACGGCTGGGGGACCGTCGGCCTGCGGCTGTTCGACCTCGAGGGGCAGCTGCGCATCGAGGTCGAGGACGACAGCCCGGAGGAACCCCGGGTCGTGGAGGCCCGGCCCGACGGCGCGGGCGGGCACGGCATGCGCCTGGTCGCCTCGCTGGGGCGGTGGGGCAGCACCCGCACCCGCCGGGGCAAGATCGTCTGGGTCGAGATCAGCCACTGACCGGCCGCTGACCGGCCACCGAGAGGAGCACCCGTGACCACCGGGACGAACCTGCTGGGCGGGCCCCCGCCCACCCACCTGCCCGCCGACGCCGCGGTCGACGCCGCGCTCGCCGCCGGCACCGACCCCGACGCCGTCGCCGCCGCGCACCCCGCGGCGTCGCTGCCCTGGGCCCTGCTGGCCGAGGGGGCGCTGGAGGAGGGCCGCACGATCACCGCCTACGCCTTCGCGCGCACCGGCTATCACCGCGGGCTCGACGCGCTGCGCCGCGCCGGGTGGCGCGGGCACGGCCCGGTGCCGTGGTCCCACGAGCCCAACCGCGGGTTCCTGCGGGCGCTGGCCGTCCTGCAGCGGGCCGCGCAGGCCATCGGCGAGACGGAGGAGGCGGTGCGTTGCACCACCTTCCTCAACGACTGCGACCCCGTCGCGGCGCGCGAGCTGCTGCCGTGACGACCCCGACCCCCGAGCGGCCGGTCCTGGTCGTGGGCGCCGGGATCTCCGGGCTGGCCTGCGCCCGGGTGCTGGCCGACGCCGGGGTCCCCGTCCGCGTCCTGGACCGCGGCCGGCGCATCGGGGGTCGCATGAGCGGCCGCCGGGTCGAGACGAGCGCGGGGACCCGCGTCGCCGACCTGGGGGCGTCCTACTTCACGGCGTCGGGGACCGGCGGGTTCGCCGACGTGGTCGCCGACTGGGAGCAGCGCGGCCTGGCCCGGCCGTGGACGGACACGTTCGCGGTCGTCCGCGACGGGCACCTGGCGGGGACGTCGCAGGGGCCGGTCCGCTGGGGCACCCCCGGCGGGCTGCGGACCCTGCTGGACGACCTGGCCGCCCCGCCGGGGCGGGCGCCGCTGGACGTCGTGACCGGGATCGAGGTCGACGCGGTCTCCGCCGGCCCCGAGGGGCCCGCGGTCGACGGCCGCCCCACCCCCGCGGTCGTCCTGGCCATGCCGGACCCGCAGGCCGCGGACCTGCTGCCGCGGATGGTCGCCACCCGCCTGGACGTCTCGGCGCGCTGGAACTGGCGGCCGTGCATCGCCGTGTACGCGGCCTGGGAGCAGCGGTGGTGGCCCGACGTGAAGGCCGCGTTCGTCAACGACTCCGACCTGCTCGTCTTCCTGGCCGACGACGGCTCGCGCCGCGGCGACGGGGCACCCGTCCTGGTCGCGCACGTCGGCCCGGACCGCTCGGCCGACCACCTCGACGCGCCGGTCGAGGTCGTCCCGGAGGTCCTCGCGGCGCTGGGGCCGGTGCTGACGTCCGCCCCGACCCCGCAGGCGCAGTGGGCGCGGGCGCACCGCTGGTCGCTGGCGCAGCCGCTGCGCCAGCACGCCGACGACGCCTTCGGGTGGGACGAGGAGACCGGCATCGGGGTGTGCGGCGACGCGTGGGGGCAGCGCTCGCGGGTGCAGACGGCGTGGGAGTCGGGCACGGCGCTGGGCCGGGAGCTGCTCGGGCGGTTCGCGCGCTGAACCCGGGGCAGCCGTGAGCCGGTAAGCTCCCCGGTGGTCTGCGGCGACCGCCCCCGCGTGCCGGAGCGTTTTGCGGGTGCGTGGCCCGCGGCGCCAGCAGCACCCGGACCGTCACCGCAAGTCACCAGGAAGCAGGGGATCTCATGCCCGCGATCGTGCTCGTCGGCGCCCAGTGGGGGGACGAGGGCAAGGGCAAGGCCACCGACGCCCTCGGCGCACGCGTGGACTACGTGGTGAAGTTCAACGGCGGGAACAACGCCGGCCACACCGTCGTCGTCGGCGACGAGAAGTACGCCCTGCACCTGCTGCCCAGCGGCATCCTCACCCCCGGGGTCACCCCGGTCATCGGCAACGGGGTCGTCGTCGACCTCAGCGTGCTGTTCGAGGAGATCGACGCGATGACGGCCCGCGGGGTCGACTGCTCCAAGCTCCTGGTGTCCGCGTCCGCGCACGTCATCGCCCCGTACCACCGCGTGCTGGACCAGGTCACCGAGCGGTTCCTGGGCAAGCGCAAGATCGGCACGACCGGCCGCGGGGTGGGCCCGTCCTACGCGGACAAGATCAACCGCGTCGGGATCCGGATCCAGGACCTGTTCGACGAGTCGATCCTGCGGCAGAAGGTCGAGGGCGCCCTCGACCAGAAGAACCACCTGCTGGTCAAGCACTACAACCGCCGCGCGGTGTCGGTCGACGAGACCGTCACGACGCTGCTGTCCTACGCCGACCGCCTGCGCCCCATGGTGACCGACGTGTCCCTGGAACTGTCCCGCGCGCTCGACCGCGACGAGATCGTGCTGTTCGAGGGCGGGCAGGCGACGATGCTCGACATCGACCACGGCACCTACCCGTTCGTGACGTCCTCGTCCGCGACGGCCGCCGGGGCCTGCACGGGCGCGGGGATCCCGCCGAACCGCGTGGACCGGATCGTCGCCGTCGTGAAGGCGTACACGACCCGCGTGGGCGAGGGCCCGTTCCCGACCGAGCTCCTCGACGCCGACGGCGAGAAGCTGCGCCAGGACGGCGGTGAGTTCGGCACCACGACCGGCCGTCCCCGCCGCACCGGCTGGTACGACGCGGTGATCTCCCGCTACGCCGCCCGCATCAACGGGGTCACCGACTTCGTGCTCACCAAGCTCGACACCCTCACCGGCTGGGAACGCATCCCGGTGTGCGTCGCCTACGACGTCGACGGCGTCCGGCACGACGAGATCCCCATGTCGCAGACGGACTTCCACCACGCCAAGCCGGTGTACGAGTTCTTCGACGGCTGGACCGAGGACATCTCCGGGGCCCGCACGACGGCCGACCTGCCCAAGAACGCCCAGGCGTACGTCGAGGCGCTGGAGGCGATGTCGGGGGCGCGGATCTCCGCCGTCGGCGTCGGCCCGGACCGCGAGCAGACCGTCGTCCGGCACGACCTGCTGGGCTGAGCGGCCCGTGACGACGACCGTGGTGCGGGAGGCGGCCCTGGCCGACCTCCCGCCCGCGACGCTCTACGCGCTGCTGCGGCTGCGGGTGGACGTGTTCGTGGTGGAGCAGGAGTGCGCGTACCCCGAGCTCGACGGCCGGGACACCGAACCGTCGTGCGTGCACGTGTGGGCCGAGTCCGGTGGCGTCCCGGTGGCGACGCTGCGGGTGCTGCGCGACCCCGACGGCCGCGGCCGGATCGGCCGCGTCGCCACGGCGCGGGAGTTCCGCGGGGCCGGGGTCGCGGCGGTGCTGATGGGCCGGGCGCTGGAACTGCTGGCGGGCTCGGAGGTCGTGCTCGACGCGCAGGCCCACCTCACCGGCTGGTACGCGCGGTTCGGTTTCACCCCCCGCGGTGAGGAGTTCTCCGAGGACGGCATCCCGCACCGGACGATGGTGCGCCCGGCCTGACCCGCTCCCGCCGCCGGCCGCGGTGGGCCCGGGACCGACGGTGGCGTCGGTCCCGGGCCCCGCGGGTCAGGAGCGCGAGGGTTCCTCGTCGGGGTCGCGGCGCACGGCCCCGCCCAGCCGCACCTCGACCTCGCGGTGACCGCCCTCGGGGACGTCGACACCGGTCGCGACGGGGGAGTACCCCGCCGCCGTCAGCGTGTACCGGCCGGTGGACAGGTCGTCGAAGGCGAAGGCCCCGTCGCGGTCGGTGGTGGCCGCGTCGACGACCGTCCCGCCCTCGTCCGCGAGCGTCACCGACGCCTCGGGCACGGCGCTGCCGTCGGAGGCGGCGCTGACGGTCCCCACGAGCCGGCCGCCGCGGCTGAGGTCGACGTCGAGCTCGACGTCGCCGTGGCCGACGTCGAGGTTCTGCGCGACCGGCCGGTACGACTGCGACAGCACGCTCAGCACGTACGACCCGGCGACCAGGTCGCCGAAGCGGTACCGGCCCGCGCCGTCGGTCCGGGTGGTGGCGACCACCGCCCCCTGCACGTCCAGCAGCGTCAGGACGGCCCCGCCCACGGGGTCGGTCCCGCTGCGCAGCGTCCCTTGCAGCGCGGAGCTGCCCACCAGTCGCACGTCGTGCCGCACGGGGTGGTCCGAGACGGCCACGAGGTGCGCGACGGGCCGGGAGTCGGCGGCGGCCACGATGAGCACGAACGTCCCCCCGGCCTCCAGCGGCAGGCCGTAGGCCCCGGCGCCGTCGGAGCTGGTGCGGGCGACCTGCCGCCCGGCGTGGTCGGTGACGGTCAGGACCGCGCCGGGCAGCGCGCCGCCCGCCGGGTCGGTGACGAGCCCGACGATCCCCAGGCGCAGGTCGGCCAGCAGCCGGTCGACGCGCTGCTGGGCGCTGACCCCGTGCGGCGGCGCGTCCAGCGCCCGCTCGGGGTCCTGGCGGCGCTCGGCGCGCTGGGCGGGGACCGCCTGCTCGCCGCCCGCTTCGCCGCCGCCCGCCTGCTCGCCGCCCGCCTCGCGGGCGAGCACCGCCTCCAGGCCGCGGCCCTCGGCGTCGACGTTCGGCACGAGGCGCTGCATCCAGCGGGGCATCCACCAGGCGGCGTCCCCCAGCAGGGTCAGCGCCGCGGGCATGATGACCATCCGCACCACGAGCGCGTCGGCGAGGACCCCGACGGTCAGCGCCGTGCCGATCGAGCCGATGATCTGGTCACCGCTGGTGGCGAACCCGATGAAGACGCCGGACATGATGAGCGCCGCCGCGACGACCACGGGCGCCGAGCGGCGGAACCCCGACAGGATCGCGTCGACGGGCCGGCGGCCGTGGGCGTGCTGCTCGTGGATCGCCGAGACGAGGAACATCTGGTAGTCCATCGCGAGGCCGAACAGGATGCCGACCACCAGCACCGGCATGAAGCTCAGCAGCGGCCCGGGCTGGGCGACCTGGAAGACGTCCGAGAGCCACCCCCACTGGTAGATCGCGACGACCGAGCCCAGCGAGGCGCCCAGCGACAGCAGGAACCCGACCGTCGCCAGCAGCGGCACCGCCAGCGAGCGGAACAGCATGATCAGCAGGAGCAGCGCCAGGACCACGATGAGCGCGATGTACACCGGCAGCGCGTCGTTCAGGGAGTCGGTGACGTCGATGTCGAGCGCGGTCTGGCCGGTGACGTAGACCTCGGCGCCGGTGGTGCCGTCGGTGGCCGAGCGGATGGCCCGCACCAGGTCCGACGTCGCCTCGTCGGTCGGGCCCGAGCCCGGGACGACCGTGATGAGCTGCGCGCTGCCGTCCGGGGCGGGCACGGCGGGGGTGACGGCCACGACGTCGGGCAGGCCCTGGACCGTCGTGGCGACCTCGCCGGCGACGGCCGCGGAGTCCGGGCCGTCGACCAGGACGACGAGGGTGGACTGCGAGCCGGGGCCGAACCCCTCCACGAGCAGGTCGTACGCCTGGCGCTGGGACGTCGCGGGGTCGGCGTTCTCGGCCGACGGCAGCGCGGTCCGCATCGAGGCGACGGGGATGGCCACGACGCCGACGGCGACGATCGCCAGGAGCAGCGCGACGACGGGGCGCGCGGTGACGGCGCGCGCCCAGCGGCCCAGCGGGCCCTTCCCGGCGAGGTCGACGGTGGCGTGGTCGTCGCTGTCGGCCACGGCGCGCAGCCCGGCCCGGTCGCGGTGCCGCTCCCCCTTGGGCAGCACCCGCAGGCCCAGCACCTTCAGGAACGCGGGCACCGCGGTGAGCGCCACGAGCACGGCGACGGCGACGGTGGCGGCCGCGCCCAGGCCCATCTGGGTCAGGAACGGGATGTCCACGACGGCCAGGCCCACGAGCGCGATGACGACGGTGGTCCCGGCGAACACGACGGCGGTCCCGGCGGTGCCGGTGGCCTTGGCGATGGCCGCGTCGAGGTCCTCGCCGCGGCGCAGCTCGGTGCGGGCGCGGGCGAAGACGAACAGGGCGTAGTCGATGCCGACGGCCAGGCCGAGCATCCCGGCCAGGGCGGGCGTGGTCGTCGACAGCGACACGACCTTGCCGAGGGCCAGGATGCCCAGGGCGCCGGCGCCGACGCCGAGGCCGGCGGTCAGCAGGTTCGCGCCGGCGGCGGCGAGGCTGCCGTAGGTGAGGATCAGGACGAGGAACGCGACCGCGACGCCGATGGCCTCGCTGACGTGGCCGGCCTCGGTGGTCTGGGCCTGCGAGCTGACCTCGACCCGGACCGGCCCGCCGTCGGCGGTGGCCTCGGCGAGGGCGTCGAGCTGCTCGGTGGTGACGTCCCCGATCCCGCCGTCGAAGGTGGCGGTGGCCGCGGCGATGCGCTGGTCCTGCGACACCATCGGCATCTGCGGGGCGAACGGGTCGCTGACCGAGGCGATGCCGTCCACGCCCCGGACCCGCGCGAGGACGTCCTGCACGGCGGTCGCGTTGCCCCCCGTCAGCGTCTGGCCCTCGGGGGCCTGGAACACGACGGTGGCGGTGGCGTCGTTCGCCCCGGCGGAGAACTTCTCCGCCAGCAGTTCCAGGCCGTCGCTGGCCTGGGTGCCGGGGATGGAGAAGCTGGTGTCCTGCGCGGCGGTGCGTTCCAGGCCGACGGCGAGGCCGCCGAGGACGGCGAGCAGCAGCGCCCAGACGGACAGCACCAGCCAGTGCCGGCGGGCGCTGAACCTCCCGAGTCGGTAGAGCAGGGTGGCCATCGGGGCGGGCTCCTTCGCGGTGGGGGGCCGTGGGGTCCGTCGGCACCGGTGGCGACGTTCTGGGTGGGCGCCGGGCGTGCTGCCGGCTCGTCGAAGGTACCCCGGCGGGGAGCGCCTGCCAACGGTTCGGCACTAGTCGATCGGCTAGTTGTAGCCGGCCCTGAGGTCCGTCGGAAGTCGTAGCGCCGGGTTAGAGTGCGAGGACACCGCGAGCGAGGAGACCCATGACGACGGTCGAGGAGGCGCGGCCGGCCGGTCCCGGGCGGCAGCGGCTGCACGAGGCCGCGGTCCGGCTCTTCGTCGAGCACGGCGTCAGCGGCACGTCGCTGCAGATGATCGCCGACGAGATGGGCGTCACCAAGGCCGCCGTCTACTACCACTACCGCACCAAGGACGAACTGGTCGTCGGGGTCGTCGCCCCGTTCATCGACCGGGCCTTCGAGGTCCTGGACGCCGCCTCGGCGCGGCGGGGGCGGCGGGCGCAGGTCGAGACGCTCATCGACGGTCTCGTGGACGTCATCGTCGACGTGCGCCGGCTCTACGTCGTGGCGGCCGTCGACCCGGTCATCGCCCACCTGCACGAGAACTACCCGCGCCTGCGCGAGCTCGGGGACCGCATGAAGGACCTCCTGGCCGGCCCGGACGCGGACGACGAGCGCCGGGTCGCGGTCGTGTTCTTCCTGTCCGGGCTCGTCGGGCCGATCGGCGACGAGTCCTGCCGGGGAATCGCCGACGACCGCCTGCGGGCCCTGCTGTCGACGATGGGGCGACGCTTCCTGCTGCCGCGCAGCAGGTCCCGGCCGGTCACCTGATGGACTGGATCCTGATCGCCGGTGCGTTCCTCGCCGTCGTCGACTACGCCGTGAAGATCGTCGCGATCGGCGTGGTGCCCGAGGACCGCCGCCCCGGCTCGTCCTCGGCGTGGCTGCTGCTCATCCTGTTCCTGCCCGTCGTGGGGGTCCCCGCGTTCCTGCTGCTCGGCAGCCCGTTCGTCGCCGGCCGCCGCCACCGCGTGCAGCAGCAGGCGAACCTCGCCATCGCCGAGGGCGTCCTGCACCTGCCGGCGGTCCCCGAGGGCCTCGTCGCCGACGACCACCTCGCGTCGCTGCTGACGCTGAACCGGCGGCTGACGTCGCTGCCGTGCGTCCTGGGCGAGCACCGCCGGCTGCTGCCCGACGGGCGGTTCGTCGCCGCGCTCGTCGACGCCGTCGACTCCGCCGTCCGCACCGTGCACGTCGAGTTCTACATCGCCGCCCTGGACCCCACGACCGAACCGTTCTTCGACGCCCTGGCCCGGGCCGTCGCCCGCGGGGTGAAGGTGCGCTTCCTGTACGACCACCTCGGGGCCCGCGGGTACCCCGGGCACGCGCGGATGAACGAGCGGCTCACCGCCGACGGCGTCGAGTGGCACCGCATGATGCCCATCGACCCGCTGCGCCGCCGGTGGCGGCGGCCGGACCTGCGCAACCACCGCAAGCTCGTCGTCGTCGACCGCCGGGTGGGTTTCTGCGGGTCGCAGAACCTCATCGACCCCGGGTACCTGAAGCGCCGGCACACCCGGCGCGGCCGGCGCTGGGTCGACCTCAACGTCGAGCTCACCGGGGCGGTCGTGCAGACGCTGGAGGCGGTGTTCGAGACCGACTGGTACGCCGAGACCGGCGAGGTCGTGGGGGAGGTGTCGATCCCCGCGCTGGAGGCGGGCCCGGGCGGTTCCCCGGGGGCGTTCCAGGTCGTCCCCTCCGGCCCGGGTTTCCCCACCGAGCCGAACCTGCGGCTGTTCACCGGGCTGCTGCACTCCGCGACGGTGCGGGTCTCGATCGTCAGCCCTTACTTCGTCCCCGACGAGGGGCTGGAGCAGGCCATCACGACCGCGGCGTACCGCGGGGTGCAGGTCGAGCTGTTCGTGTCCGAGCGGGCCGACCAGTTCATGGTCCACCACGCGCAGCGGTCCTACTACGGCTCGCTGCTGCGGGCCGGGGTGCGGATCCACATGCTGCCCGAGCCGCTGGTCCTGCACAGCAAGCTGCTCGTCGTGGACGGCCGGTTCGCGGTCATCGGGTCCAGCAACATGGACATCCGGTCCTTCAACCTCGACTACGAGGTCTCCCTGCTCGGCCTCGAACCGCGGTTCGTCGCCGACCTCGACGCCGTCGTCGACGACTACCGCTACCGGTCGCGGGAACTGACCCTGGCCGAGTGGGGGCGGCGGCCGCTGCACCAGCGGTACCTCGACAACGTGATGCGCCTGACCGCCGCCCTGCAGTGACCCGGCACGACCCCGGGTGACCCGGGGGCCGCTGCGCGCCGGTCAGGGGGTCTCGGCGACCTTCACGGTGAGGTTCTCCAGGTAGGACCGCACGTTCGCCCGGACCTGCTCGACGTTGTCGCCGCCGAACTTCTCCAGGACCGCGTCGGCCAGCACGAGGGCCACCATGGCCTCGGCGACGACCCCGGCCGCCGGCACCGCGCACACGTCCGACCGCTGCGCGATCGCCTGCGCCGCACCGCCGGACGCGGTGTCGACGGTGTCGAGGGCGCGCGGGACCGTGGAGATGGGTTTCATCGCCGCCCGCACGCGCAGGACCTCGCCGTTGGTCATGCCGCCCTCGATCCCGCCGGCGCGGTCGGTGCGGCGGCGGACGGTGAACCCGTCCCCGCCGTCCCCGCCGTCCTCGACGCGCTCGATCTCGTCGTGGGCGGCCGACCCGCGGCGGCGGGCGGTCTCGAAGCCGTCGCCGACCTCGACGCCCTTGATGGCCTGCACGCCCATGAGGGCGGCGGCCAGGCGCGCGTCGAGCTTGCGGTCCCAGTGCACGTAGGACCCCAGGCCCGGCGGCAGGTCGTGGACGACGACCTCGACGACCCCGCCGAGGGTGTCGCCCTCGGTGTGGGCCTGGTCGATCTCGGCGACCATGCGGGCGCTGGCCTCGGGGTCGGCGCAGCGGACCGGGTCGGCGTCGACGGCGTCCCGCGCGCCGCGGCCCGGCACGGTGCCCTCGGCGACGGCCTGGGTGCCGATGGAGACGACGTGCGAGAGGACCTCGGCCCCGACGGTCTGGGCCAGGAACGCGCGGGCGACCTCGCCGAGGGCGACGCGGGTGGCGGTCTCGCGCGCCGAGGCGCGCTCCAGGACGGGGCGGGCGTCGGTGAAGCCGTACTTCTGCATGCCGGTCAGGTCGGCGTGCCCCGGGCGCGGCCGGGTCAGGGGGGCGCCGCGGCCGCGGGCCGGGATCCGGCCCGGTTCGTCGTAGCGGCGGCCCTCGGCGTCGGCCGGGTCGGCGGCCATGACCTCCGACCAGCGGGGCCACTCGCTGTTGCCGATGCGCAGCGCGACCGGCCCGCCCTGGGTGACGCCGTGGCGGATGCCGCCGATGACCTCCAGCTCGTCCTGCTCGAAGTTCATCCGCGCGCCGCGGCCGTGCCCGAGGCGGCGGCGGGCCAGGGCCTGCCGGATCCGGGCGCTGTCCACCTCGACGCCCGCGGGCAGCCCTTCGAGGATGCCCGCCAGCGCGGGGCCGTGCGATTCACCAGAGGTCAGCCAGCGCAACACGGAGCCGATTCTGCCGTACCCGGCGGCCCCGCCCGCGCGGGCGGTCAGTCGGCGAGGTCGCTCAGCAGCGGGTCCACCCGGTACGGGACGAGCTCGCGCATCGCCAGCGACGTGCGGGTCCGGACGACGCCGGGGATGGCCAGCACGCCCTGCCCGACCCGGTACAGGTCGTCGGCGTCGCGGGCCACGATGCGGCACATCAGGTCGCCGTCACCGGTGATCCCGTGCACCTCCAGGACCTCCGGGGTCTCCCGCAGCCGGCGCAGCGTGTCCTCCTGCTGGCCCTGGTGGATCTCGATCATCACGAACGCCGACACCGAGAACCCCAGCGCGGCCGGCGCCAGCCGGCGGGAGAAGCGGTGCAGCACGCCGTCGGACTCCAGGCGCTCCAGGTGGGCCTGCACCGTCCCGCGGGCCAGCCCGAGCCGGCGGGACAGGCCGAGCACGGTCGCACGCGGGTCCTCGTCCAGGGCGAGCAGGATCCGGGCATCGATGGTGTCGAGACGGCGCACGGACGCCATCTTGGCGCATCGGCGGCCGGGTGCGGCGGACAATGTGCGCACCCGCGTGTGGCTTCCCTGTGCACCCGGCGGCCCGCGGGGGCGTCCGGTGCCGCGCGCCGCCGCGCCGGGCCCGGGCCTGTGGTTCGCTGGCCGCCGTCACGCACCCGTGACGGGTCGGGCGGCGGGGAGGGGTCGGGGAGCGTGGTGCCGGAGGGGCCGGGGAGCACCGGGGAGCTGTCCCGGCGGCTGGGGACGTCCGACGCGGTCGTCGTCGGCCTCGGGTCGATGGTCGGGGCGGGGGTGTTCACCGTCTTCGCGCCCGCCGCCGCCGCGGCCGGCCCGGCCGTCCTGCTCAGCCTGGGCCTCGCCGCCGTCGTCGCGTTCTGCAACGCCACGTCCTCGGCGCGGCTGGCCGTGCGGTACCCCTCCTCCGGCGGCACCTACGTCTACGGCCGCGAACGGCTGAGCCCGTTCTGGGGCTACCTGGCGGGCTGGGGCTTCGTCGTCGGCAAGACCGCCTCGGCCGCGGCGATGGCGCTGACCGTCGGGCTGTACGCCTGGCCGGAGCACGCCCACGCCGTCGCCGTGGCCGCCGTGGTGCTGTTGACGGCCGTGAACTACGTCGGGGTCCAGCGCTCGGTGCAGCTGACGAAGGCCGTCGTCGCGCTGGTCCTGCTGGTCCTGGCCGGGGTCGTCGCCGTCTGCCTCACCTCGGGGCGGGCGCCCGGGACCGCGCCGCTGACCGGCGGCGGGGGAGCGGGCGGGGTCCTGCAGGCCGCGGGGCTGCTGTTCTTCGCCTTCGCCGGGTACGCGCGGATCGCCACGCTCGCCGAGGAGGTCCGCGACCCCGCGCGCACCGTGCGGGTGGCCGTGCCGCTCGCGCTGGGGCTCACCCTGCTCGTGTACCTCGCGGTGGGGGCGGCGGTCCTCACCGTCCTGGGCGGCGGCCTGGCCACCTCCGGCGCGCCGCTGGCCGACGCGGTCACCGCGGCCGGGCACGGGCCGTGGGTGCCGGTGGTGCGGGTGGCCGCCGCGGTCGCGGCGCTCGGCGCCCTGCTGGGGGTGATCCTCGGGATCTCCCGCACGACGCTGGCGATGGCCCGCGACGGGCACCTGCCGTCCGCCCTGGCCGCCGTGCACCCCCGGTTCGGGGTGCCGCACCGCGCGGAGCTGGCCGTGGGGGCCGTCGTGGCCGTCGTCGCGGCGGTCGCCGACGTGCGCGCCGTCATCGGGTTCTCGTCGTTCGCGGTGCTCGTCTACTACGCCGTCACCAACGCCAGCGCCTGGACGCTGCGCCCCGACGAGGGCCGGCCGCCGCGGGTCGTGCCCGTCGTCGGGTTCGCCGGGTGCCTGGCGCTGGCGTTCTCCGTCCCCGCCGGGTCGCTGGTGGCCGGGGCGGCGGTCCTGGCGGCCGGCGCCCTCGTGCACGCCGTGCGCCGCCGGTCCCGCCGCCCCTGACCCCTGCTGCTCCTGACCCTCGCTGCCCCTGACCCCGGTCTCAGAGGGGGGTGACCGTCACCGGGGTGTCGAGGCGCCGGCCGGCGCCCACGACCCGCCGCGGCCCGGTCACCTCGACCGTCCCGGCGAGCGGGGCGAGCGCCGACGTCCCGACGAACAGCTCCACCTGCCCGGGGTCGACGACGCGGTCCCCGGAGCGGTCGGTGAAGGCCAGCCGGTCGGCGTGGACGCGGAACTCGACCCGGGCCGAGCTCCCGGCCGCCAGCGGCACCCGGGCGAAACCGGTGAGCTCGCGCACGGGGCGCGTCACCCGGGCGACGACGTCGTGCGTGTAGAGCTGCACGACCTCGGCCCCGTCGCGGTCCCCGGTGTTGCGGACGACGGCGCTGACGAGCAGCTCGCCGTCCGAGGCGACCTCGGCGGCGAACTCGACCGCGCCCACCTCGAAGGTGGTGTACGAGGTCCCGTGCCCGAACGGGAACGCCGGGGTCGGGTCGAGGTTGGAGATCCCGTGGCTGTCGGCGGCCAGCGGCGGCGCCAGGTACGTCCCGGGCTGGCCGCCGGGCCCCTGCGGCACCTGGACGGGCAGCTTGCCGGAGGGGTTGACCCGCCCGGACAGGACCCCGGCGAGGGCGGTGCCGCCCTCGACGCCGGGCATGAACGCCTGGAGCACCGCCCGCGGCGCGTTCTCGTGCGCCAGCAGGTCCCCCAGCGCGTACGGGCGGCCCGACACGACGACCAGGACGACGGGGCGGCCGGTGCCGAGCAGTTCGGCGACGAGGTCCTGCTGGACCCCCGGCAGCCGCAGCGACTCCGCGTCGCAGCCCTCGCCGGAGGTGCCGGCCCCGAACATCCCGGCGCGGTCGCCCACGGCGACGACCACGACGTCGGCCGCCTGCGCGGCCCGCACGGCCTCGGCGAAACCGCTGCGGTCGTCGGTGCGGACGTCGCACCCGGGCGCGAACCCGACGGTCGAGCCGGTGGCGGTGAACTCCTCCCGCACCTCGTCGAGCAGCGTCGGGACGGGCATCCCCAGCCCGAGGTCGGGGTAGCGCGGCAGGACGTGGTTGGCGAAGGCGTAGCAGCCCATGAAGGTGTTCGGGTCGTCGGCGCAGGGGCCGACGACGGCGATCCGCGGGGCCCGCAGCGGCAGCGTCCCGTCGTTGGCGAGCAGGACGACCGACTCCTCGGCCAGCCGGCGGGCGAGGGCGCGGTTGGCGGGGGAGTCCAGGTCGCGCCCGGCCCCGGCGGCGACGGAACCCTCCGGGGTCCAGCCCGGGTCCAGCAGCCCCAGCTCGGCCTTGTGCCGCAGGTGGCGGCGGGCGGCGCGGTCGACGAGCTCCTCGGCGACGCGGCCGGCGCGCACGGCCTCGACGAGCCGGTCGCCGAAGCACAGCGTGTCGGGCAGTTCCACGTCCAGGCCGGCGGTGAGGGCCTGCACGCCCGCGTCGGTGGGGTCGGTGGCGGTGCGGTGCATGGTCTCCAGGAACGCGATGGCGGAGTAGTCCGACACGACGGTCCCGGTGAACCCCCACTCCCCGCGCAGCAGCTCGTCCAGGAGCCACTCGTCGCTGGCGGCGGGGACCCCGTCGACGTCGGTGTAGGAGTTCATGACCGACCGCGCCCCGCCCAGGCGCAGCGCCGCCTCGAACGGCGGCAGCACGACGTCGCGCAGTTCCCGCCGACCCATCGAGACGGGCGCGTGGTTGCGCGCCGCGCGGGAGGCCGAGTACCCGGCGAAGTGCTTGAGGGTGGCGATGATCCCGGCCGACTCCAGGCCCCGGACGTAGGCGGCGCCGAGGGTGGCGACCAGGTGCGGGTCCTCGCCCATGGTCTCCTCGACGCGGCCCCAGCGGTAGTCGCGCACGACGTCCAGCACCGGGGAGAGGGCCTGGTGGACGCCGACGGCGGCCATGTCGGCCCCGATGGCGGCGGCCATCTCCTCGACCAGCTCCGGGTGGAACGTCGCGGCCCACCCCAGGGCCGCGGGGTAGCAGGTGGCGCCGTAGGCGGTGAACCCGGTGAGGCACTCCTCGTGCACGATCGCCGGGACCCGCAGCCGGGTGCGCTCCACGATCGAGCGCTGGAGCCGGACGACCTCGGCGCGGCCCTCGTCGACGGTCACCGGACGCGACCCGTAGACCCGGGTGAGCTGGCCCAGGCCGTGCCGGCTGGCGTCCTCGAACTCGAGGGCGCCGCGGGAGAACACGTCCTGCAGCGGGGCGACGTTCCCGGTGCCGGTGACCTGGGCGTCGGACCCGCCGCCGTCGCCGGCGTCGCCGCCGTGGCTGTTGCCCACCCACCGGGACCCGAGCTGGGCGACCTTCTCCTCCAGCGTCATCGCGCGCAGCAGCGCCTCGACGCGCTCGTCCAGCGGCAGGGTGACGTCCTGCCAGGGGCCGGGCGGTTCGGCCGTGGGCGGGTTCTCGGTGAGGTTCTCGGTCACGTGGTTCTCCTCCGGGCGCGGGGCGGGGTGGTCGGCGAGGCCGGCCGGTGGTGGGCCGGGACGGCGCGCCGGCGGCGGGGACCCGCGGGTCGGGCACGCCCCGGTCGGCCGCCTCTGGCTCCTCTGCCGTCGGACCACCGCCGGGACATCGCGGTTATATCGATACACGGACCGTACGGAACCGTGCTGCGAACGTCAACGCCGTCCCCGGACGGGGACGGCGCCGACCGCTCGCGGGACGACGGGGTCAGCGCGGGCGGGGGGTGCCGACCTCGACGACCACGTCCCCGTCGACCACCTCGACCAGGTGCGTCCGCACGGGCGTCAGGGCCGGCGGGCTCGACGGCACCCCGGTCCGCAGGTCGAACGCCGACGCGTGCCGCGGGCACTCCACGGCGCAGTCCTCCACCCACCCGTCGGCGAGGGACTCGTCGGCGTGCGTGCAGGTGTCGTCGATGGCGAACAGCTCCCCGTCGACGTTGAAGACCGACACGGGGGCGGGCAGCTCGGGGCGGTCCACGCGGACCACCTCACCCGGCGGCAGGTCGGTCGCGGCGCACGCGACGACCCTGGTCCCGGAAGCCATCGCGGGGTTCCTCTCGTCCCGGGGCCGGCGGATCGGCCCCTCGGCCCGCCATGCTGCCACCGCCGGGCCGGACGGCACCCCGGGCCCTCAGGCGCTCTTGCGGGTCCGCGTCGTCCCCTTCGCCGCGGTCTTCCCGGCCGGGGCCTTCTTCGCGGCGGTCTTCTTCGCCGCGGTCTTCTTCGCCGCGGTCTTCTTCGCGGCGGTCCCCTTCGCCGCCCCCTTCGCGGGGGCCCCCTTCCCCGCGGTCCCCTCGGTCGCCGTCCCCGACCCGCCCCGGGCCCGCTCCACCGACCGCTGCAGCGCGGTCAACAGGTCCACCACCTCGTCGCCGGCGTCGCCGCCCCCGCCGTCGGCCGCGAGGGAGGAGGGGGCCGCCCCGGCGTCCTCCAGGCGCGCCTCGACGAGCTCCTTCACCGCGACCGCGTACTCGTCCTCGAACTCCTCGGGGTGGAAGTCGCCGGCGAGGGACTCCACCAGCGAGGCCGCCATCTTCAGCTCCTGCGGGCGCAGGGCCACGTCGGCCTCGAGGACCTCGAACTCGGCCGGGCGGACCTCGTCGGGCCACAGCAGCGTCTGCAGCACGATCGCCTTGTCCCGCACCCGCAGCACCGCGATCGACTCCCGCTGGCGCAGCGCGACCTTCACCACGGCGACCCGGTCGGTCTCGGCGAGGGCCTCGCGCAGCAGGACGTACGGCTTCGCGGCGCGCGCCTCCGGTTCCAGGTAGTACGGCTTGGACAGCAGCAGCGGGTCGACCTGGTCGGCGGGCACGAACTGCACCACGTCGATCTCGTGGCCGCTGGCCACCGGCAGCTCGTCGAGGTCCTCGTCGGTGAGGACGACGAGCTTGCCGTCGGCGCTCTCGTACCCCTTGGCGACCTCCTCGTAGGGGACCTCCTCGCCGTCCACCGAGCAGGTGCGGCGCAGCTTGATGCGCCCGCCGTCGCTACGGTGGACCTGGTGGAAGCGGATGTCGTGCTCGCCGGTCGCGGCGTACAGGCGCACCGGGACGTTGACCAGGCCGAAGGACACAGCGCCCTTCCAGATGGCGCGCGGCATGACGTACCCCTCCCTGAGGTCGGGTCCCCACGGTACGGCGCGGACCCCGTCCCCGCACGGGAGCCGTCGGGGGTCCCGCCGACCGTGCTGCCCGCCGCCGAGTGGCGGGCCCGCGCGCACGCCCACGCCGAGCGCGCCCGCGCCCTGACCGGGGACGCCGCCGCCCGCCGGGCCCGCGGCGAGGCCCACCCCGTCGAGGACTTCCTCTACACGTACTACAACTGGGCCCCCGGCAAGCTCCTGCGCTGGCACCCGGGGGTGGGGGTCGTGCTGGCCGGCGCCGACGAGCGGGCCGGCTGGGCGCACTACGTCGCGGTCCCCGGCGGGGTGCGGGTCGACGCCGCGGCCCTGGCCGCCCAGCGGCGCGCCACGATCACCCTCGCGCGCGACGTCCTCGCCGCGACCCGGACCCGGGCCCCGCAGCTGGCCTGCTTCGGCCTGCACGAGTGGGCCATGGTGCACCGCACCCGGCCCGAGCAGGTCCGCCACGCCGGGCTGCCGCTGCGCCTGGGCCACGCCGGGACCGACGAGGTCGTCGAGTCGCACCGCATCCGGTGCAGCCACTACGACGCCTTCCGGTTCTTCACCCCGACCGCGGTGCCGCGCAACGAGCTGCAGCCCACCCGCACCGGTCAGCCCGGCCAGGAGCAGCCGGGCTGCCTGCACGCCACGATGGACTGCTACCGGTGGGCCATGAAGCTGTCCCCGGCGGTGCCGGGGGACCTGCTGCTCGACTGCTTCGAGCTGGCCCGCGACGTGCGGGTCCTGGACATGCGCGCCTCCCCGTACGACGTGTCGTCGCTGGGGCACGCGCCCGTCGCGATCGAGACCCCCGAGGGCAAGGCGCAGTACGCCCGCGCCCAGCGGGAGTTCGCCGAGCGGGCCGACCCGCTGCGCGCGGCGCTGGTGCGGGTGTGCGAGGCGCTGCTCGCCGCCTGAGGGGACCTGGGGCCCGGCTCGTCGCCCGGCCCCCGCGCTCAGACCCCGGCGGTCGCGTCGTCGCTCTCGGTCGCGGCGGCCCAGTCCTTCTTCTCCGAGCGCCACCCCTCCTCGGTGCGCCCGCGGCGCCAGTAGCCCGAGGCGGACAGCAGCTCCCGCGGGACGCCGAGGTCGGTGCGGGCCCAGCGGCGGACGGCGCGGACGGTGTCGGCCTCGCCGTGGACGAAGGCGTGCGGCGCCCCCTCGGGCAGGTCCAGGCCGCGCAGGAACCCCAGCAGGGCCTCGGGGTCCGGCGCGGTGCGGTGCACCCAGTGCAGCCGCAGGTCGCCCGGGCAGGTCAGGGGCAGTTCCTCGGCGGGGGAGTGGACCTCCACGACCGCGACGGCGACCGCACCGGCCGGGACCCGCTCCAGCGACGCCGAGATCGCCGGCAGCGCGCTGGCGTCCCCCACGAGCAGGTGCCAGGGGGCGTCGGCGCGGGGGGTGTACGCCCCGCCGGGACCCATGATCCACAGCTGGTCGCCGGGGGAGGCCGTCGCGGCCCAGGGACCGGCGAGCCCCTCGTCGCCGTGCACGACGAAGTCGACGCTCACCTCCCCGCCGGCGACCGAGCGCACCGTGTAGGTGCGCTGCGCGGGCCACTCCTCGCGCGGCCGGGTCTTGCGGATGCGGTCCACGTCGAACGGCCCGTCGTGCACGACCCCGGGCAGCGGGAAGACGAGCTTCACGTACGAGTCGGCGTGCTCGACGCCGAAGTCGGCGAGGTCGTCCCCGCCGAACACCACGCGCACCATGTGCGGGGCGAGCCGCTCCACGCGCTGCACGACACCGAGGCGCTGGCGCCGCGGCGCGGGCTCGGGCTTCCTGAACGGGTTCCGCACGTCCTGCTCCACCTCACTCACCCTCGGCGCGACCCTCGCGCCAGTACCCCATGAACGCCACCGAGGTCCGCGGGACGCCGACCTCGCGCACCAGGTGGCGCCGCAGCGACTTCACGACCCCGGCCTCCCCGGCCAGCCACGCGTACAGCGCCTCCGGCCCGGCGGCCTCGGCGTGCTCGGGCACCTCCCACAGGATCCCGGTGTCGAGGTCCACGTCGTCCAGCGCGTCGTCCAGCGCAGCGTCCAGGGCGTCGTCGAGGGGGCCGGACACCTCGTCGACCAGCGCCGACGCCACCTCGTGCACGCGCCGCTGGAGCAGTTCCCCCGGGGCGTGGGACCCGTTGCGCGGCAACCACTCCACCGTCAGGTCGGCGGCCGAGGGCAGGTCCAGCAGGTCGAGCGCGTCGGGGACCTCCAGCAGTGCCGTGGCCCGCACCCCGGCGGGCAGCCGCTCCAGGATCGCCGCGACCGCCGGGACGGCCGTCTCGTCCCCGGCCAGCAGCAGCGTCCGCGCCTCGGCCGGAGGCGCCCACTCCACGCCCCACATCCGGCCGGTGCCGGGGGAGGAGGGGCCCACCACGCCGAGCCGGTCACCCACCGCGGCCCGCGCGGCCCACTGCGAGGCCGGGCCCGGGCGCCCGCCGTGCACCCCGTGCAGGACGAAGTCGACGTCCAGCTCGGCCCATGCACCGGCGGTGGCCGGCCGGAACGCGCGGACGGTGTAGGTGCGCATCACGGGGCGGACGTCGTCGGGCAGCTCGCGCCACCACGAGTACCAGTCGCCCGCGGGCGGGTCGTAGTCGGCCAGCGGGCGGTCCAGCAGCAGGACCTTGAACCGCTGGTCGTAGCCGCCGGCGCCGAAGCCGCCGAGCTCGGGCGAGGTCAGCGTCACCCGCGCGAAGCTCGCCCCGACCCGCTGCACGGCGGCGACCCGCACCTCATGGAGGGCGTACGCGGCCCGCGCGAGCGCCGCCCGCGTCGCCGTGCCGGTGTCGGTCGTCATGTCCCCAGAACCCCTCCGTCGATGTGAGGCCAGCCTAACCAATGGAAGGGGGTCCTCGGCAACGCCGCGGTGGCCCGCACCCCCGCCCGGCGCCACAGTGGTGACGTGCTCCCCATGCTGGCGACCGCCGCACCGGCCGCCGACGAGGTGCCCGCCGACGGCGAGCGCTGGGCCTACGAGGTCAAGTGGGACGGCATGCGCGTCCTGGCCGACGTCCACGACGGCCACCTCGCCCTGCGCTCGCGCACCGGCCGCGACGTCTCGGCCACCTTCCCCGAGCTCACCGCCCTCACCGACGCCCACGCCGACGTCCACCTCGACGGCGAGGTCGTCGCCCTGCACGACGGGCTGCCCTCGTTCTCGGCGCTCGCCGACCGCATGCACGTCACCGACGCCCGCGCCGCCGCCCGGGCCGCGGCCCGCACCCCCGTCACCCTCATGGCCTTCGACGTCCTGCGCCTGTACGGCGTCGACCTGGTGGACCGGCCCTGGCAGGAGCGGCGCGAGTCCCTGGACCGGCTCGTCCCGTCCGGGCGGGCCTGGCAGGTCTCACCCGTCTACCCCGACGCGGCCTCGCTGCTGGCCGCGACCCGCGAGCAGGGCCTGGAGGGGGTCGTGGCCAAGCGCCGCGCCTCCCCGTACCAGCCGGGCCGGCGCAGCCCCGACTGGGTCAAGCACGCCCACCGCCGCCACCAGGCGTGCCTGGTCGTCGGGTGGCGGCCGGTGGTGGGGACCCCGGCGCGGATGGGGGCGCTGCTGCTGGCCGTCCCCGCCCCCGGCGGCCGGCTGCGGTACGTCGGGCGGGCCGGCAGCGGGCTGGGCGCCGGCGCGGAGGAGGAGCTGCGCGCGGCCCTGGCCGGGTGCGAACGGCCCCGCCCCGTCGTGGACGTCCCGCGCCCCGACGCCGCGGGGGCCACCTTCACCGAGCCCGTCGTCGTCGTGGAGGTCCGCCACCTCGGCCGCACCACCGGCGGCCGGCTGCGCCAGCCCACCCTGCGCGGCCTGCGCAGCGATCTCGCCCCCTCCGACGTCCGGGAGGAGTGAGGTGGCGCAGCGCCCCGCGCAGGACCCCGGCCACGGGGACACCGTCGTCGACGTCGAGGGGCGGCGGCTGCGGCTGCGCCGCCTGGAGAAGGTGCTCTACCCCGCGACGGGCACCACGAAGGCCGAGGTCCTCGCCTACGTCACCGCGGTCGCTCCCGCGCTGCTGGCCCAGCTGCGGCAGCGGCCCCTGACCCGCAGGCGCTGGCCCGACGGGGTCCGGGGCCCGTCCTTCGTGGAGAAGAACGTGCCCCGCGGGGTGCCGGACTGGGTGCGCAGCGTGGAGCTGGAGACCCCCGGCAGCACCCGGGACCGCGAGACGGCCCGGTACCCGCTCGTCGACGACCTCGCCGGGCT
Organism: Kineococcus rugosus; assembly: GCF_050871975.1. Taxonomy (NCBI): domain Bacteria; kingdom Bacillati; phylum Actinomycetota; class Actinomycetes; order Kineosporiales; family Kineosporiaceae; genus Kineococcus; species Kineococcus rugosus. The sequence continues at coordinate 23,543 of NZ_JBJLSJ010000034.1, forward strand.
GGTCTGGCTGGTGAACCTCGCCGCCCTGGAGCTGCACGTCCCGCAGTGGCGCGTCGGGCCGCGCGGGGGCACGCGCCACCCCGACCGCCTCGTCGTCGACCTCGACCCCGGCGAGGGGGCCGGGCTGGCCGAGTGCGCCGCGGTCGCCCGCGCCGTGCGGGCCCGGCTGGCCGCCGACGGGCTGGAGTGCCACCCCGTGACGTCGGGGTCGAAGGGCCTGCAGCTGTACGCCGCCGTCTCCGGGGAGCAGTCCGCCGACGTCCTGCGCGGCTACGCCCACCGGCTGGCCGAGGAGCTGGAGCGGGACCGGCCCGACCTCGTCGTCAGCCGCATGACGAAGGCGCTGCGCGGCGGGAGGGTCCTGCTGGACTGGAGCCAGAACAACGCCGCGAAGACGACCGTCGCGCCGTACTCCCCGCGCGGGCGCGAGCGCCCCTGCGCCGCCGCGCCCCGCACCTGGGACGAGCTGGCCGACCCGGCGCTGCGGCAGCTGACGCTCGCGGAGGTCGCCGACCGGTACGCCCGCGAGGGGGACCTGCTGGCGGCCCTGGCCCCCGGCGCCGACCCCGGGCCGCGGGTCCCCACGTCATGACCCGGGTGGCACGACCCGCGCGACCCGCAGCTGGTCGCGGTGCAGGCTGATCCGCGGGGAGTAGCCGAACAGGGCCGTGGCGGTGAGGAACTCCTCGGGCCCGAAGTCGACCGACGTCAGGCTGACCTGCAGGTACCCGCGCAGCCCCACGAGGTGCTCGTCGGCGACGACGGCGTACCAGGGCCGGTTGCGACGGCTCATGAGCTGCACGTCCGCGTCGCACCAGCCCGCGTCGAGGGTCCGGTGCCGCCCGTTGACCAGCCCGATGCCGGCGTACCGGCGCAGCTCGGCGTCCAGGTGCAGGTTCACGCTGCACGTGGGGGCCGCGGCGTCGTTGACGTCCTGCACGGCGGTGACGAGCCAGTCCGCGAGGGCGCCGGCGGGCACGTCCTCGACGTCGGCCTGCGGGACCAGCCGTTCCAGGCAGGCGTGGTCCACCGCCCCGGCCAGCGACAGCAGGGCCTCGGTCTCGGCGCGGGTGACGTCGTCGAGGTCGCCGCGGCGCACCGGGACGGGGTCGCCCGCGGCGCGGACCTGGGTGCGGGGGTCGACGTCGCCGGGCACGGTGTCCCCGTCGTCCCACAGGCTGAAGGCGCTGTGCCGGTGGACGTCGCCGACGTGCTCACCGTCGAGGGTGATCGTCTCGCCGCGACGGGACAGGACCTGCGGTTCGCTCTCCATGGCGCCGCCGATGGTAGGCGGCCACCGGGCCCGCGGGCCATCGGCTTCGGCGGAACGGGCCATCGGCTCCGGCGGAAACCGGTTGACCCCCACCCGGCCGGACCGGTCGACTCACCGGGTGCTGGAGACCAGGACCCGACTGTCCGAGGACGACCTGCGCGCCGTCGCCGCCCTGGAGGCGGCCGTCGTCGCCCACGACGGCGGCCGCCTGAAGATCGAGTGGGGCGACCTGCGCGACCGCTCCGGCGACCACGTGAACGACCTGCTGTGGACCGAGGGCGGGCGGGTCGTCGGGTTCGCCGGGTTCGACTCCTACGACGGCCGCGTCGTGGAGGTCGTCGGGATGGTCGACCCCGCCGCGCGGGGCCGGGGGATCGGCGGGGCCCTGCTGGACGCCGCGGTCGACGTGTGCCGGCAGCGGGGGTTCGCGCAGGCCCTGCTCATCGTCCCGCGCCCCAGCGCCGCCGGGGCCCACCTGGCCCGGCGCCGCGGCGGGGTCCTGGAGCACTCCGAGCACGCGCTGCGCCTCGACGTCCCGCCGGCACCGGTGGCGCCGGACCCGGCGACGGCGCTGCGCGCGGCCGACCGGGGTGACGTGCCCGTCCTGACGGGGCTGCTCACCGACGCGTTCGGGAGCGCGCCCACGCACCTGGAGGCGGGGTTCGCGACGGGCCGCACGCTCGTCGTCGAGCACGCGGGGGAGCCGGTGGGGACCGTCCGGCTGCAGCGCGAGGGGGACAGCGGCGGCGTCTACGGCTTCGCCGTGGCCCCGCGGTGGCAGGGCCGGGGCATCGGCCGCGACGTCCTGCACCGGGTGTGCGCGCAGCTGTTCGACGAGGGCGTCGCGTCGGTCCGGCTGGAGGTCGCCGTCGGCAACGACCGCGCCCTGGGGCTGTACACGTCCCTGGGTTTCACGCCGGTCCAGACCGAGGACTACCACGACCTGCCGCTGGACCTGCCGCTGGACCTGCCGCTGGACGTCCCGCCGCGGACGTGAGCGCGCCCGGTGGCGGCCGCCCCGCGGGGGCGGCCCCCACCGGGCGCGGGGGGAACGGGATCAGTAGACGCCGAGCTGCTCGACGTGCTTCCGGCGGGCGGCGACCGCGCCGCCGAGGATCACGGCGAACAGCGCCAGGTGCAGCCAGTTGCTCGCCGCGTTGACGGGCAGGTCGTCGCGGACGGCGTTCACCATCAGCCCCGCCCCGCCCAGCCCGGCGCACAGGTACGTCAGCGCCACCCACACGACCGTCTTGTGCGCCTGCCGCGCCGACCCGGAGAACGTCAGGATCGTCACGCCGAACAGGATCTGCGCCGACGCCACGACCACCGAGGTGCGGAACAGGCCGAACAGGTTCGCGCCGGAGTCGTAGAACCCCATCTCGGAGTAGTTCGAGGTGATGCCCGGGACCAGCCCGAGGACACCCAGACCGAGGGTCAGCAGGGCGACCAGGCGGGCGAAACCGGCGATGGGACCACCGGTCTCGGCGGGGTTGGGCGACTCGATCGCGGCGGGCGCGAGGGAGGGAGCGTTCATGCCCGCCATCATCGCGCACGGGCCGGACCCGCCCCCGGGGCCCTCGGCGGTCCCCGGCGGCCCCCGGCGGCCCTCAGCGCGGCAGCAGCCGGTGCGCCTCCTGCGCCGCGACCCCCTGGGCCTGCAGCAGGTCCACCACCGCCGAGCGCAGCTGCGCCACCACGACCGTCGCCGACAGCGACTCCGCGCCCAGCGTCCGCGGCCCCAGCGTCACCGCCAGCTCCTGCAGGCCCGCCACCGACGGCGGCAGCGCCTCCCCCGGGTAGGCCGGTTCGCCCAGCGAGCGGACCGCCGCGGCCATCCCCTCCAGCGCCCCCGCCAGGGAGTCCGGCATCTGCTCGTCGTGCTCCAGCGCCGTGCTGACGCGGCGCAGCGCCACCCGCAGGTTCCGCGTCGCCCGGTCCATCCCGGCCTGCAGCTTCTTCTGCTGCACGATCTCGCCCCGGCCGCGGCGGCGCAGCGGGGACAGCCGGTGCACCTCCTGCCCGGCGTTGACCGACTGCGACCAGCCGTCCAGCTCCGTCTGCGTCGCCCGGGCCCGCGCGAGCACCTCCGCGGCCTTGGTCGCGTCGTGGTCGCGGATCGCCCCGGCCGCGTCCTCCAGCAGGTCCGCCAGCTGCCCCGCGTACGCCCGGGAGCGCCCCCGCACGTCCCGGCGCGGGTCCGGCGGCAGCAGCGCCGCCACCGCCAGCGCCACCACCACGCCCGTCATCGCGTCCAGCCAGCGGTCCGAGCCGCCCCCGCCGGGCATCGGCGGGTACGCCACGATGAACGCGGCCTGCAGCGCGGCCTGGTTCACCAGCAGGATCCCCGAGTCCAGGAACCGCGCGATGAACATCGCCGCGGCCACGATCGCGGTGATCTGCAGGGGCCCGCGCCCCACGAGGTGGACGATCAGGGTCCCCAGCAGCACGCCGATCGTGACCCCGACGCCCAGTTCCCCGACCCGCCGCAGCCGCTGGTTGTTCTGCACCCCCAGGCACACCACGACGGCCACGCACGCGAACACGGGGTACGGCTGGTCCCACAGGGCCTGCGCCAGCAGCCAGGCGGTCCCCGCGCCCACGCCGCACTGCATGATCTGCCACCACGACCCCTGCCAGCGCTGCCAGCCCGTGCGGAGCCGCCGGCGGGCGGAGAGGGCGAACGGGATCGTCCGGGGCACGGGGGTGATCCTCTCCCACGTCGTCGGGGCGGGCACCGGGGAACCTCTACGCTCGACCCCCGTGGACGTCCTCGTCATCGGTTCCGGTGCCCGCGAACACGCCCTCGTGCGTGCCCTGCTCGACGACCCGGGGGTGGACCGCGTCGTCGCGGCCCCCGGCAACGCCGGCATCGCGCTCGTCGCCCCCGTCGAACCGGTCGAGGCGACCGACCCCGCGGCCGTGGCGGCGCTCGCGCAGCGGCTCGGCGCGGACCTCGTCGTCGTCGGCCCCGAGGCGCCGCTGGTCGCCGGGGTCGCCGACGCCGTGCGCGCCGCGGGCGTGCCCGTCTTCGGCCCCTCCGGGGAGGCGGCCCGGCTGGAGGGCTCCAAGGCGTTCGCCAAGGAGGTGATGGCCGCCGCGGGCGTGCCCACCGCGATGGCGCACCTGTGCACCACCGAGGAGGAGGTGGCCGCCGCGCTCGACGCGTTCGGCGCCCCGCACGTCGTGAAGGACGACGGGCTCGCCGCGGGCAAGGGCGTCGTGGTGACGTCCGACCGCGAAGCCGCGCTCGCGCACGCCCGCACCTGCCTGGCGCACGGCCCGGTCGTCGTCGAGGAGTTCCTCGACGGCCCCGAGGTCAGCGTCTTCTGCCTCACCGACGGCACGTCCGTGGTGGCGCTGGCCCCCGCGCAGGACTTCAAGCGGGCCCTGGACGGCGACGAGGGCCCGAACACCGGCGGCATGGGCGCGTACTCCCCGCTGCCGTGGGCGCCCGAGGGGCTGGCCGCGGAGGTCGTCGAACGCATCGCCCAGCCCGTCGTCGACGAGATGGCCCGCCGCGGGACCCCGTTCAGCGGCGTCCTGTACTGCGGCCTGGCGCTGACCTCGCGCGGGACGCGGGTCATCGAGTTCAACGCCCGCTTCGGCGACCCGGAGACGCAGGTCGTCCTGGCCCGGCTGGCGACGCCGCTGGGGCCGGTCCTGCACGCGTGCGCCACCGGCACCCTGGCCGACCAGCCGCCGCTGCGCTGGCGCCCGGACGCGGCCGTCACGGTCGTGCTCGCCTCCCCGGGCTACCCGGAGGCACCGGTCACCGGCGGGCTGCTGCGCGGGCTGGAGGAGGCCGACGCCCTCGCCGGCGCCAGCGTCCTGCACGCCGGGACGGCACCGGCCCCCGACGGGACGGGCATCGTCAGCGCCGGCGGCCGCGTGCTGTCGGTCGTGGGGGTGGGCGAGGACCTGCACGCCGCGCGGGCCGCGGCCTACGAGGCCGTGGAGCTCGTCGACCTCGAGGGCGGCCGGTTCCGCCGCGACATCGCGCTGAAGGCGGCGCAGGGATGAGCGCCCCCGAGCTCGACGGCTGGACGCACACCTACTCCGGCAAGGTCCGCGACCTGTACGTGCCCGCCGCCGGGGACGACGGGACGGTCCTCGTCGTGGCCAGCGACCGGATCTCGGCGTACGACCACGTGCTGCCCACCACGATCCCCGGCAAGGGCGCGGTCCTGACCGCGCTGTCGCTGTGGTGGTTCGGCCAGCTGGCCGACCTCGTCCCGAACCACGTCGTGTCCACCGACGTCCCCGCCGCCGTCGCGGGCCGGGCGATGGTGTGCCGGAAGCTGGAGATGTTCCCCGTGGAGTGCGTCGCCCGCGGGTACCTCACGGGGTCGGGGCTGGCCGAGTACCGCGAGGACGGGACCGTGTGCGGGGTGCCGCTGCCCGCGGGGCTGGTCGACGGCTCCCGCCTGGCCGAGCCGATCTTCACCCCCGCCACCAAGGCCGAGGTCGGCGAGCACGACGAGAACGTGACGTTCGAGCACGTCGCGGCCACCGTGGGCGCCGAGGCGGCCGCGCAGCTGCGGGACCTGACCCTCGCGGTGTACCGCCGCGCCGAGCAGGTCGCCCGCGAGCGCGGGATCGTCCTGGCCGACACGAAGCTGGAGTTCGGCCGCGCCGGGGGCGAGACGGTCCTCGGCGACGAGGTCCTCACCCCCGACTCCTCCCGGTTCTGGCCGGCCGAGAGCTGGGAACCGGGCCGCGCCCAGCCCAGCTTCGACAAGCAGTTCGTGCGCGACTGGCTGACCTCGCCGGCCTCCGGCTGGGACCGCCGCGGCACCCAGCCGCCGCCGGACCTGCCCGCCGAGGTCGTCGAGCGGACGCGGCAGCGGTACGTCGACGCGTACGAGCGCCTCACCGGGCAGGTCTTCGCGGGGTGAGGTCCCGGCTGCGGACCCTGTTCCACCTCGACCTCGTGCGCAGCGCGAAGGCCGTGCAGCACCTCACGACCTTCGTCGTCGCGGCGATCTCGACGATCCTGATCACGCGGTTGTTCCTCGCCCTGTCGGGGTACCCGCAGATCGGGGGCGACACCGGGCTGCACGTCGCGCACGTGCTGCCGGGTGGCCTGCTGATGCTGGTGGCGATGTGGCTGCAGCTGTCCTTCATCGGCCCCGGCCCGCGCTCGGTGGCAGCGCTGGCCGGCGGGATCGGCTTCGGGTTGTTCATCGACGAGGTCGGCAAGTTCGTGACCTCCGACAACGACTACTTCTTCGAGCCCTCCGCGGCGATCATGTACGTGGTGTTCACCGGGTTCGTCGTGGGGGCGCACGTCTGGCGGCGGCGGGTGCCGCCCGCCGACGACGAGCGGGTGGCGAACGCCGCGCACGTCCTCGTCGACGGCCTCGCCGGCCGGCTGTCCGAGCACCGGCGGGCCGAGGCGCTGCACTCCCTCGAGAAGGTCGGCGACGTGCCCGGCGCCGCGCAGGTGCGCGACCTCCTGCGCACCGTCCCGACGCGGGAACCGGCTGTGCCGCAACGTCTCGAAGGGCTCTGGCTGCGCGTGGCCGAGGGGTTCGGCCGAGTGTCGTCGTCCCGCTTCGCGCTGCCGGTCATGGGGTTCCTGCTGTTCACCCAGGTCGCCTGGGCGCTGCTGGTGCTGGTCTGGCTGCTGCGGTCCGGCACCCCGCACGGCGTGTCCGTCGCCGGGGTCCTGCTGGGCACCGCGGCGTCGGTGGTGTTCACGACGACGGGCCTGTGGCAGGGGCGGCGGCGGGGCCGGCGGGCGGCCGTGGAGTCGTTCCAGCGGTCGGTGCTGACGTCGCTGCTGCTGACGCAGGTGTTCCTGTTCGCGGCCTCGCAGTTCGCGGCGACGGCCGGGCTCGTCGGGGACCTCGTGCTGCTGGGCCTGGTCAACGCCGACCTGGCGCGGATGCGCCGCGCGCACGGCTGAGGCCCCCCGCCGCTGCCTGGCAGGGTGGTCCCGTGCCCCGACGCCCCCCGTCCCCCCTGCCCGACCTCGTCGCGGCCGTCCCCGGCCTGCCCGCCGGGCGGCTCGTCGCGCCCGCCGGGATGCGCGGGGCCGCGCCGGTGGTGTGGGTCAGCGACGCTCCCGCCGCCCCCGGCGACTGGGCCCGGCTGGCCGGGCAGCACCCCGCGACCGGGGTGTGGCCCGTCCTGCTGGAGGGCCTGGTCCCCGGCGACCCCGAGCGCCCCTGGTCCGTGGGGGAGTTCTCCGGGCCCTCCGAGGTCGTCCCCCTCGACGTCGAGGGGTTCCTCGCCGCGCAGTACGCCGGCGACTCCGAGGACTCCGAGGACCCCGAGGACCCCGAGGACCCCGAGGACCCCGAGGACCCCGAGGACCCCGAGGAGCACCCCGCCGGGCCGCGACCGGCCTGGCCGGGCCTCTCGCCCGCCCTGCCGGCGGTCACCGACCCCCTGACCGCCGCGGAGCGCTCCGCCGCCGACCTGCTCGACCACGGCCGGTACCACCTCGGGCTCGTCGCCGCCGACCGCGGCGCCGACGTCCTCGCCGCGATCGGCTGGCTCGGGGCCGTCAACTCCGACGTCGCGCCCGCGACGCTGTCCGCCGTGCTGCGCAGCTGGGAGGACCGCTTCGGCGCCCGCCTCGTCGCGCTCGGGTTCGACACCGTGCGCCTCAGCGTCGCGGCCCCGCCCACCTCGGCCGCGCAGGCGCTGCCCGTCGCCGCCGAGCACCTGGCGTTCTGCCCCGACGGGGTCGAGCAGGACGGCCCCGGGGACGTGGCCGCGTACGCCGGGCTGCTGGTGGGAGCGCGCGGGTGGAGGTTCTGGTGGGACTGACCCCCGCGGTCCCCGGGCGCGCGCCGACCGTCCTGGCCGCCCTCGCGCTGCTGCTCGGCCTGCAGCTGCTGGGCACCGTCCTCGTCGACGTCACGGGCCTGCCGGTCCCCGGCGCCGTCGTGGGCCTGGCCGTGCTGCTGGGTGTCGGGGCCCGGTTCCCCGGCCTCGCGCGGCGGGCCGAACCGGCCGCCGACCCCCTCCTGAAGCACCTGCAGCTGCTGTTCGTGCCGCCGGGCGTCGGCGCCCTCACCCAGCTCTCCACGCTCGTCGAGCAGGCCGGCCCGCTGGCCCTGGCCGTCGTCGGGTCCTTCGCCGCCGGGCTCGTCGTCGCCGGCGTCCTGCTCCAGCGGCTGCTGCGCCGCCGGGTCGCCGCGTGAGCGCGCTGGTCCACGCGCCCGGCTTCGGGCTGGCCCTCACCCTCGCCGCGTACCTGGGCGCCGGTGAGCTGCACCGGCGGCTGGGCCGCCCGGCGCTGCTCGCGCCCGTGCTCGTCGCGATGGTCGTCGTCTCGGTGGCCCTGGAACTGCTGGGCATCGGCTACGCGGAGTACCTGGCGTCGGTGTCCGTCCTGACGCTGCTGCTGGGACCGGCGACCGTCGCGCTGGCCCTGCCGCTGCTGCGGTCCGGGCGCGCGCTGCTGGCCGACCGGCTCGCCGTGCTGGTCACCCTCGTCGTGACCGGGGTGGTGAGCGTGGGCGTGACCGTCGGCTCCCTGGTCCTGCTGGGCGCCCCCGACGACCTGGTCCTCACCACGCTGCCGCGGTCGGTCACGACACCGGTCGCGCTGACCGTGGGGGAGGCGATCGGGGCCAACACGACGCTGGCCGTCGTCCTCACCCTCGTCTCCGGCGTGCTGGGGGCGACCGTCGGCCCGTGGCTGCTCGACCGCGTCCGCGTCTCCGACCCGCGGGCCCGCGGGTTCGCGATCGGCGCGGTGTCGCACGGCATCGGGACGTCCCGGGCGCTCGCGGAGTCCGACGTGGCCGGGGGCTGGTCGAGCGCGGCGATGGTGCTGAACGCCCTGGCGATGACGGTCGCGCTGCCCGTCGTCGCCCGGGCGTTCAGCTGAGGTCAGGCCCGGGCGCGTGCGAGGCGCACCCAGGACGCGACCGCGACCGCGCCCAGGACGAGCGCCGTGAGGGCGCGCCACCACCACCCCGCGTCCCCGTCGAGCAGCGCGAGCGCGAGGTTCACCAGGGCGAGGACCGCGACCAGGGTGGTGACCACCGCCTGCCCGGTCGCCCGGCGGCGGCGGGGTGCGTCGTCGCCGTCGGTGAGGACGACGGCGTACGCCTCGGGCGTCCCGAACTCCTCGCGCGGGTGCGAGGCGCCGCTCGCGGTCCAGAACGCGCGGGCCTCGGCGGCCTCCCGGCGGGCGGTGGCCGACGGCACGAGGTGACGGCCGCGCAGGACCTGCTCGAGCCGGGTGAACCACTGCTCGGGCGCGACCTCGGGGACCGCCGGGAGCGGTGCGACCGGCCGTCGGGCGCGCAGCCCGGCCCCGACCGCGACGACCGCCACGGAGGTGAGCAGCGGCACCAGCACCGGCACGTCGAGGCGGGCCGGGTCGTCGCGCAGCAACCGGGCCGCGCCGATCCCCGCGACCGCCGTCACGACCGCCCACGCCCACGCGGACCGGCTGCCGCGCAACCGGCCCGCGCGACGACGGCGCAACGCCTCCGACCCCAGGAGGAACGTCCCGAGGACGGCCGCGAGGAGCGCGGCGTGGGCGTACCCGCCCTCGGCCGTCCACCCCTCGCGGGCGGCGGTGCCGATCGAGACGAACAGCGCCGCGCCGCCGAGCCGCAGGAGGAGGCCGGGGGCGTCGGGGGCGTCAGGCGCGCCGTCCCGGTCGTACCGGGCCCGCAGGTCGGGGTCGAGGGACTCCTGCGGACGTTGCCGCACGTACTCCTGCGGCGTCCCGAACACCTCGGCGGCCGGGCGCCCGGAGTCCGCGCACACCGCGCGGGCGTCCTGCAGGACGGCGTCGGCCAGCACCGCCGGGACGTCCTCGCGCAGCAGGTCCGCACGCACCCGCCGGGCCCAGCCCTCGTCGGCGGCCGTCGGCCAGGCCCGGCCCGTCGCGGTGCGCTCGTCCTCGTCCGGTGTCACGTCTCCCCCTCGCGCGCTGCACGGGCACCCGCCCTGGGGACCACCTTGGAGACGTCTGTGCAGGAAGTCAACTAGTTCGGGATCCGACTAGTCAGGGCGTGAGGAGGCCGGCGGCCCCGGCGGGTCAGGCGGTGGGCTCGGCGGTGAACTCGGCGGGACGCTCGCGCGGGGCGGCGGCCAGGGCCTCGGTGATCCCGTCCACTCCGGCCTCGGCGCCGTACACGGGGGTCCCGGGCTGCTGCCGCCAGGACTCGGCCAGGGGACCGGCGTCGACGCCGTCGAACCCCATCCGGTCGAGCAGGGCAATCACCGTGGCCTTCGCCTCGGCGTCGTCCCCGGCCACCGGCAGCGCCCGGCGCTCCATGTCGCCCGGCTGGCGGGCCGCGGTGATGAGGTGCTCGGCCTGGATGCCGTTGAACGCCTTCACCCACCGCAGCCGCCCGCGCGGGTCGAGGTGGCGGGCGGTCCACACCGTCTCCGGCGTCCCGTCCTCGATGCCGTCGATCCGGCCGTCGCGCTCGCGGGGGTAGTAGTTGCCGGTGTCGATCACGACGGTCCCGTCGGGCAGCGCGTCGAGCAGGCCCGCGGGCAGGTCCGGGACCCGCTTCTGCGGGACCGTGACGACGACGAGGTCGGCGCCCCGCGCGGCCTCGGCCGCGGTGACGGGGGTCGCGCCGGTCTCCTGCGCGAGGTCGGTGAGCGTCTCGGGCCCGCGGGAGTTCGCGACCCGGACCCGGTGCCCGAGGGCGGTGAACGCGCGGGTGAGGTTTCCGCCGATGTTGCCGGCGCCGATGATGCCGATGTCCATGCGGGCACGCTAGGTCCGTCGCCGCGGTGCCGCCTCCCGGGCCGCGAACCCCTCCGGAGGGGTTGCACTCGCCGCGGTCGAGTGCTAACTAAGGAGGTGTGGCACCGGCCCCGCCGGTGACCCGATCGGCAGCGCATCTCCTTCTCTCGCACTGGAGGTGGTGGCAATGTTGATGCGCACTGATCCCTTCCGGGAACTCGACCGGCTCACGCAGCAGGTCCTCGGGACGACGTCTCGGCCGGCCGTCATGGCGATGGACGCCTGGCGCACCGGGGACGAGTTCGTCGTGGAGTTCGACCTCCCCGGCGTCGACCCGTCCAGCATCGAGCTGGACGTGGAGCGCAACGTCCTGACGGTCCGGGCCCAGCGCCCCGTCCACGAGGACACCGGGGAGATGATCGCGGCCGAGCGTCCCCGCGGGGTGTTCAGCCGGCAGCTGATCCTCGGCGACAACCTCGACGTCGACAAGACCGCGGCGAACTACGCGTCCGGCGTGCTGACCCTGCGGGTGCCGGTCGCCGAGCGGGCCAAACCCCGCCGGATCACCGTGGAGACCGCCGACCGGCCGCAGGCCATCACGTCGTAGGGGGACGGCCGTGGACCGCTTGCTCGCGCGGCGTCCACGGCCCGGTGACGGCGGACCCGCCGACCCGCTGGCGGGGTGGTCGCAGGAGCAGGTGGACGAGGCGTTCCGCGCCCTCGTCGCCACCCTGACCCGCCTCCCCCCGCCGGCCCCGGCGGTCCCGGCCCGGCCCGCGCCGCGGGCCGGGGACCAGGACGCGAACCGCCGGCCACCGCGCCGTCAGCGCTCGCCCCCGCGGTAGGGGTGGACCGGCCGCACCCGTGAGGTACCGGGTGCGGCCGGCCCGCCGGTCAGGAGCGGCCCGCGGCGCGGGTGTGCTCGAAGATCAGGCTGGTCTCGGTGAGGCCCACGTCGGGGTCCCGGGACAGGTGCTCGGCGACGAAGTCGCGCAGCGCCTCGGTGCTCTCCACCGCGACGTGCAGGAGGTAGTCGTCGGCGCCGGCGACGAAGTAGACGTCGAGGACCTCCGGCTGGCGCCGCATCCGCGCCACGAACGGGCCCATGCTGCCGCGCGCGTGCGCGGCGAGCTTCACCGCGATCATCGCCTGCAGGTCCAGGCCCAGGGCGGCGGGGTCGACGTCGGCGTGGAACCCGCGGATCACCCCCGACTCCCGCAGGGCCCGCACCCGCAGCAGGCAGGTGGAGGCGGCGATGCCGACCTGCTGGGCCAGGGCGGCGTTGGTGATGCGGGCGTCCTCGGACAGGACGTGCAGGATGGCGCGGTCCACCGGGTCGACCACCCGGTGCAGCTTCTTCGGTCGGACGGGCCCCTCGGCCCCGTTCCTCGAACGATCTTCCACCGGTCGATGCTCCCACGAATCTCCTGCGACTCCCTTGCTGCTGCACCGAACCCTGTTCACCCTGGGAGGAGAACCGGCCCCACCCCTGGAGGAGTGAGCAGATGCGCATCGGCGTCCCCACCGAGGTCAAGAACCGCGAGTACCGCGTGGCGCTGACGCCCGCGGGCGTGCACGAGCTCGTCGGCCACGGCCACGAGGTCCTCGTCCAGTCCGGCGCCGGGCTCGGCAGCTCCCTGCCCGACGCCGAGTACGAGGCGGCCGGCGCGAAGGTCCTCACCGACGCCGACGAGGTGTGGGGCGCCGCGGACCTGCTCCTGAAGGTCAAGGAGCCGATCGCGCAGGAGCACCACCGGCTGCGCCGCGACCAGGTCCTGTTCACCTACCTGCACCTGGCCGCCTCCCGCGAGTGCACCGACGCCCTCCTCGCCGCCGGCACCACGTCCATCGCGTACGAGACCGTGCAGCTGCCCGACCGCTCCCTGCCGCTGCTGGCCCCCATGAGCGAGGTCGCCGGCCGGCTCGCCCCCCAGGTCGGCGCCTACTCCCTGATGCGCGCCGCCGGTGGCCGCGGCGTCCTCATGGGCGGCGTCCCCGGCGTGCGGGGCGCCGACGTCGTCGTCATCGGCGCCGGGGTCTCGGGCCAGAACGCCGCCCAGATCGCCCTCGGCATGGGCGCCGAGGTCACCGTCCTGGACCTGTCCCTGCCGAAGCTGCGCGAGGTCGACGTCCGCTTCGGCGGCGCCGTGCGGACCATCGTGTCGAACTCCTACGAGCTGGCCCGCGCCGTGCGCTCGGCCGACCTCGTCATCGGCGCCGTGCTCGTGCCCGGCGCCAAGGCGCCCAAGCTGGTCAGCAACGAGCTCGTCGCCCAGATGCGCCCCGGCTCCGTCCTCGTCGACATCGCGATCGACCAGGGCGGCTGCTTCGCCGACTCCCGCCCCACCACCCACGACGACCCCACGTTCACCGTGCACGGCTCGGTGTTCTACTGCGTCGCCAACATGCCCGGCGCCGTCCCGCACACCTCCACCTACGCGCTGACCAACGCGACGCTGCCGTACGTGGTGAAGCTCGCCGACGCCGGATGGGAGTCCGCGCTGGCCGCCGACCCCGCCCTCGCGCAGGGCCTGTCCACCCACGCCGGGTCGCTCGTCAACGCCGAGGTCGCCGCCGCGCACGGCCTGTCCGCGCGCACCCTGGCCGACGTCCTGGCCTGACCCCGGACCGCGCCCCTCCCCGGCCGGGGGAGGGGCCTCAGGGTTCGCGCAGCTCCGCGACGAGCGAGTCCACGACGTGGTGCAGCGGGCTCGCCTCGCCCCGCGCGCACGCCGCCTCGAACGTCGCGCGCTGGCGCTGGTAGCTCGCCCCGCGCCGCGGGACCTCCGCCACCAGGGCCAGGTCGCCGGCGCAGTCCAACTGCCGCGCGACGGGTTCGAGCCGGTCCAGCCACTCGTCGAGGTCGTCGGTGACGAGCCGCTCCCGGCCCCGCGCGTCGACGATGATCTCCGCGTCCAGCCCGTACCGCGCCGCCCGCCACTTGTTCTCCTGCACGTGCCACGGCGGCAGCGTCGGCAGTTCCTCCCCCGCCTCCAACCGGGCGTCGAGGTGGACGACGAGGCAGTGGATCAACGCCGTCACCGCCCGCAGCTCCCGCAGGGTCGGGGTCCCGTCGCAGACCCGCACCTCGATCGTCCCGAACTTCGGCGAGGGCCGGATGTCCCAGCGGACGTCGGAGAGGCCGTCGATGACCCCGGTGACGAACATGTCGTCCACGTAGTCCTCGAACTCGCCCCAGCTCCCGAACTGGAACGGCAGACCCGCCGTCGGTAGCTGCTGGAACATCTGCGCCCGGTTGCTGGCGTACCCGGTGTCGAAACCCGTCCAGTACGGCGAGCTCGCCGACAGCGCCTGCAGGTGCGGGTAGTGGTTCAGCAGGGAGTTCAGGATCGGCAGGACCTTGTGCACCGAGCTCACCCCGACGTGCACGTGCACGCCCCAGATCAGCATCTGCCGCCCCCACCACTGGGTGCGTTCCAGGAGTTCGGCGTAGCGGGCGTCGGGGGTGACGAGCTGCTCGTCCCAGCGGGCGAACGGGTGGGTCCCCGCGCTCACCAGCTCCAGGCCCAGCGGGTCGGTCACCCGGCGGATCGCCGAGACCGTCTCGGAGATGTCCCCGACGGCCTCCCCGACCGTGCCGCAGACGCCGGTGACGACCTCGAGGGTGTTGCGCAGCAGCTCCTTGGTGACCCGCGGCCCCGTCGCGGAGGGCTCCCGCTCCACGGCGCCCATCACCTCCGCCGCCCGGGGCGCGAGGTCGCGCGAGGCGCGGTCGACGAGCACCATCTCCCACTCGACGCCGAGCGTCGGGCGGGGGGAGGCGTTGAACTCCACGGACCGTCGACCCACGCCACGATCAGACCACACCGGTGCCGCCCTCGCCCTCCTGTCCCCCCGACCGTTACCGTCCGGGCGTGAGCGCTGAGCGGGAAGTGGACGTCGTCGTCGTCGGAGCCGGACCGGTCGGGGAGAACGTCGCCGACCGGGCCGGGCGGACCGGGCTGGAGGTCGTGGTCGTCGAGAAGGAGCTCGTCGGCGGCGAGTGCTCCTACTGGGCCTGCATGCCCTCCAAGGCGCTGCTGCGCTCGGGGCAGGCCCTCGCCGCCGCGCGCCGGCTGCCCGGGGCGGCCGAGGCGGCCACCGGGACGCTGGACGCGGCGAAGGTGCTGGAACGGCGCGACCGCTTCACCAGCGGGTGGGACGACAGCGGCCAGGCGGGCTGGCTGGAGTCCGCCGGCCTCGGCCTGCTCCGCGGGACCGCCCGCCTCGACGGGCCCCGCCGGGTGTCGGTCGAGACCGCCGACGGGACGGTCACGCTGCGCGCCCGGCAGGCCGTGGTGCTCGCGACCGGTTCCGTGCCCGTCCTGCCCGACGTCCCCGGGCTCGCCGACGCCCGCGCCTGGACCAGCCGGGAGGCCACCAGCGCGAAGACCGTGCCGGGGCGCCTCGTCGTCCTGGGCGGCGGGGTCGTCGGCTGCGAGCTGGCCCAGGCCTGGGCCCGCCTCGGCTCCCGCGTCACGCTGCTCGCCCGCTCCGGCCTCCTCGCGGGCCAGGAGGACTTCGCCGGCGAGCTCGTCGCCGACGCGCTGCGCGCCGACGGCGTCGACGTGCGGACCGGCGCCGGGCTGCGCGCGGTCTCCCGCGACGACGCCGGCGTCCACGTCGAGCTGACCGACGGCTCCACCGTCGACGCCGACGAGTTCCTCGTCGCCACCGGCCGCAGGCCCACCACCGCCGGGATCGGGCTGGAGAGCGTCGGGCTGGAGGACGGCGGGTCCCTGGAGGTCGACGACACCGGTCTGGTCGCCGGGGTCGAGGGGGGCTGGCTCTACGCGGCCGGGGACGTGTCCGGGCGCCCGAAGCTCACCCACCAGGGCAAGTACGGCGGGCGCGCCGTCGGCGACGCGATCAGCGCCCGGGCCTCCGGCGCGCTGGGCGCCGACGCCCCCGCCTGGTCCCGGTACACCGCGACCGCCGACCACACCGCCGTCCCGCAGGTCGTGTTCACCGACCCCGAGGTCGCCCAGGTCGGGCTGACCGCCGCCCAGGCCCGCGAGCGCGGGATCGACGTGAAGGTCGTCGACTACGCGATCGGGGACGTCGCGGGCGCCTCGCTGGTCGCCGACGGCTACGCCGGGAAGGCGCGGATGGTCGTCGACGAGCAGCGCCGGGTCGTCGTGGGCGTGACGTTCGTCGGCCAGGACGTCGCCGAGCTGCTGCACTCCGCCACGATCGCCGTCGTCGGGGAGGTGCCGGTGGACCGGCTGTGGCACGCGGTGCCCAGCTACCCCACGATCAGCGAGGTGTGGCTGCGGCTGCTGGAGACCTACGGCCTGTAGCGGCCGGACCGCACCACCTGCCGGACCACCTGCCGGACCACCTGCCGACCGTCAGTCGTGGACGGTCAGCAGGTGGTGCAGCAGCGCGGCCTGCGCCGCCGCGTCCACCGGGCGGGCCACCCCGTCGAGGCTGCGGACCGGCGCGGACAGCCGGCCGCTGGACAGCAGCCACAGCCCGTCCGCCGCGGCCAGGTCCGCCACGGTGAGCCGGTCCACCTCGGCCCGGTCCCCGCGGGCGCGGGCGAACGCGAGCGCGCGGCCCACGGTCGTGCCGTCCAGCAGGCCCAGCTCCGGCGGCGGCGTCACCCAGCGGTCCCCGCAGCGGGCCAGCACCGTGGAGTTGGGGCCCTCCAGCACGTCGCCGTCGGAGGAGACGAACACGACGTCGTGCGCCCCGTGGGCGCGGGCGTGCCGCAGCGCGGCCGTGTTCAGCGCGTAGGACAGCGTCTTGGCGCCCTGCAGCAGCCACGGCGCGCGCGTGGTGACGTCGGCGGGGTAGGCGCGGTCGAGGACGAGCACGTCGATCCCCTCGGTGCGCTCGCGGACGTGGTCGGCGGGGACGAAGGCGTGCGCCCAGCCGGTCGGGGTCGTCCCGCCCTCGACCCCGCGGGTCAGGACCAGCTTCACGAGCAGCTCCGGAACGGGGTCGTGCGCGGCCACGACTGCGCGCACGGCGTCGGCCCACGCCGCCGCGTCGGGCGCGGGCAGGTCCAGCGACGCCGCCGAGCGCGCGAACCGCTCGAGGTGGTGGCGCAGGCTCTGCGGGTGCCCGCCGACGACGCCGACCGACTCGAACACGCCATCGCCGCGGGTGACGCCGAGGTCGTCGACGCGCACGTGCGCGGCGGCGGGGTCGGCGGGGGTGAACGTCGCGCGCCCGTCGGGGGCGATCGCGGCGAGGAGGAGGACGGGGCTGCTGGGCACCGGGACATCCTGCCGCCCCCGCCGGCGCGGGCGGGGACGGGGCGCGGACCCGAGCGGGGTCAGAACTCCAGCGGGGTCGTCCCCTGCGGTTCGCGCAGGTCCAGGCCCCCCAGGGTCCGCACCTGGTTGCCGTACACGGTGCGGCCCGGCGCGGACAGGATCGCCTCGTGGATGGCGACGCCCGTCGCGGCGCCCACGGCGCGGGCGAACTCGACGGTCTCCTTCAGCGCCGCCCACGGCGCGGCGACCGGCACGGCGAGCACGTCGACGCCCGCGGGGACGGTCTCGTAGGAGTCGCCGGGGTGGAACAGGGTCGGCTCGCCCTCGGCGGACAGCAGCAGCCCCACGTTCCCGATGCGGGGCAGGTCGGCGTGGATGACGGCGTGCCGGCCGCCCGCGGCCTCGACCCGCGCCCCGGCCAGCTCGACGTGCTCGCCCGGGTGCAGCGGCCGGGCCGTGATCCCGGACTCCTCCAGCGAGGCGGCCGTGGCGGGTTCGGCCGCCAGCAGCGCGCCGTCGTTGGCCTCCAGCAGCACCCCGAGCCGCTCGACGTCCAGGTGGTCGGGGTGGGCGTGGGTGACCAGGACCGCGTCGAGGCCGGTGAGCTCCTCGAAGCCGTGGCTGAAGACGCCGGGGTCGAGGAGGACGCGGGCGGCCGCGGTCTCCACCAGCAGGCACGAGTGGCCGAAGTGCGTGACGCGCATGGTCCCCGAACCTACCGCCGGGGACCGCCCCCGTCCGCCCCCGGACGCCCCGGGGTCCCCGCGCTCACGACCCCCGCAGCGCCACGACCGGTTCGATGCGCGAGGCCCGGCGGGCGGGGAAGCCCCCGGCCAGCACGCCCACCACCCCGCCGAGGACCACCCCGCCGACCGCGACCAGCGGGTTCACCACCGGGGCCCAGCCCTGCACGAGGGAGACGGCGAGCAGGGCCAGCACCCCCACCGCGGCCCCCAGCAGGCCCCCGAGGAGCCCGACGACGACGGACTCGGTCATGAACTGCCCGGCGATCTGGCGCGGGGTCGCCCCCAGCGCGCGGCGCAGCCCGATCTCGCTCGTGCGTTCCAGCACCGACAGGGTGGTGACGCTGGCGATGCCGACCGCACCGGCCAGCAGCACGACGCCGGAGAGCACGAGGAACACGACGTTCACGTCGGCCTCGACGTCGCGGGCCAGGTCCGAGCGCCCCGCCGGGGCGCGGACCTCCAGGCCGGCGGGGTCGTCCGGGGCCAGGGCCAGCGCCACCTGCTCCCCGACCTGGGCCCCGGAGTCGACGACGACGCGGGCCCGCACCTCACCGGGCACGGGGAGCCGGAAGTCCTGCCGGGCCGCGCCGGTGGGGATCACGACGCCGTCCAGGAGCTCGGCCCGGGCCGCGACACCGTCGAAGATCCCGACGACGGAGTAGGCGAGACCGTCGACGAAGATCGACGGCTGGGTGTCCACCCGGCTCACGCCGAGGCGTTCGGCGGCCCGGGCGCCGAGGACCGCGACCCGGTCCCCCCGCCGGTCGTGCCCGGCGTCGAAGGTCCGGCCCGTCGTGACGGTGCCCTCCACGGTGTCCAGCAGCCGCGCCGAGGCGGCGAACAACCGCGGCGGTGCCGCCGGTGCCTGGGAGGGGTCGTTCACGGGGACCGCGGTGATGGTGGCGCCCTCCGGCAGGGTGACCTCGGCGACCACGGCCGCCGCCTGCACCCCGGCCAGGCGTTCCACGCGGTCCACCGCGTCCCACGGCAGCCGGCTCGTGGCGACGCTGCGGCTGCCGACCTGCGCCTCGGCCGGGACGACGACGAGCTGGGTCGCGGCGAACGCGTTGAACTGCTGGGCGAGCTGCTGGGCCGTCGTCTGCGCGAACCCCACGGTCAGCACCAGCGCGGCGATCCCGATCACGGTGCCCAGCAACGTCATCACCAGCCGGCCGGGGCGGCTGCTGAGGTCCGCGGTCGCCTCCACCAGCAGGTCGCCCGCGCTGAACCGGTCGGCGCGGGCCACGGGCGCGACGGGGGGAGCGGGGCGCGCAGCGGCGCGCGGCCTCGTCCGGCCCGCGCTCGGCCCGGGGCTCACCGCACCTCGCTCAGGCGCCCGCCGGCGATCCGCAGCGCCCGGTCGGCCCGGTCGGCCACCTCGGCGTCGTGGGTGATGACGACGACGGCGATGCCGTCGTCGTGCAGCTCCTCCAGCAGCGCCATCACGTCGGCCGTCGTGGCCTCGTCGAGGTTGCCCGTCGGCTCGTCGGCCAGCAGCAGGGCCGGGCGGGTGGCCACGGCCCGGGCCACGGCGACCCGCTGCCGCTCCCCGCCCGAGAGGGTCGCGGGGCTGAAACCCAGCCGGTGGGACATCCCCACCCGGTCCAGCGCGGCCCGGGCCCGGGCCTCGCGCTCGTCGCGCGGGGTCCCGCTGTAGAGCATGGGCAGCATCACGTTCTCCAGGACGTCGCGGCGCGGCAGCAGGTGGAAGGCCTGGAAGACGAACCCGATCCGGGTGGCGCGCAGCGCCGAACGGCCCACCTCGTCGAGGTCGCCGGTCCGGGCGCCGTCGAGGTGGTACTCGCCCACGCTGGGCCGGTCGACGAGGCCGAGGATGTTCATCATCGTCGACTTGCCCGACCCGCTGGGGCCGACGATGGAGACGTAGTCGCCGGCGTGCACCGTGAGGTTCACCGACTTCAGCGCCTGCACCTCCGGCGGCCCGGGGAAGGAGCGCGTCACGTCGCGCAGCTCGACCAGGGGGGTGCCCACTCAGCGGCCCACCACGACGAGGTCGCCCTCGGACAGCTCCCCCTCCAGGGGGCGGACCTCCACGGCCCCCTCGGCGGCCAGGCCCGTCTCCACCACGACCAGCCGGGTCTCGGCGTCCTCGCCGTCGCGGGGGTCGCCGTCGACGACCTCCACCCGGTTCTCCCCGCCGGACCCCGCGGACAGGGCGGCGAGCGGGACCGCCAGCACCGGTCCCTGGGTCGCCCCGACCGGGACGGAGACCCGCAGGTTCGACCCCTGCAGCTCGGTGACCTGCTCCGGGGTCAGGGGGTCGGGGGTGAGCCCCACCGTCCAGCGGGCGGAGTCGCCCTCGCCGGGCGCCAGGGTCGCGATGACGGCGCGGTGGCGGTCCCCGCCGGGCAGGTCGAGGAACGCCTCGCCGCCGACGGCCAGCAACCGGGCGTTGGCCTCGGCCGCGGAACCGGTGACCTGCAGCGTCGCCCCGGAGACCGTCATGGCCGGGCCCTCCAGGACGCTGCCCCGGGTGGCCGTCACCGCGTCCACCCGCCGCGGCAGGTCCGCGAGGTACAGGACCTCCCCCGCGGGCAGGTTCGGCAGCGCCTGCTCCCGGGCGGTGGCCAGCCCGGTGCGGGCGTCGTTCAGCTGCTGCTCGGCGCCGGTGACCGCGGCGCGCTGGGCGGTGGTGTCGGCCGGCGCATCCAGCTGGGCGCGGCGCAGTTCCGCCAGGCCCAGCGCGTCCTGCAGGTCCGCGACCCGGTTCGGGTCCAGCGGTTCCTCGGCGCGGGCGGCGTCGAGCTCGCGGCGGGCGCTGTTCACGGCGTTGTCGGCCTCGCGGACCGCCACGGCCCCGGCACCCCCGCGCGCACCCTGCAGGTCGGCGCGGGCCGCGGCCAGGGCCTGCTCGGCGCCCCGCACGGCCTCCTGGGCGGCGCGCACGCCCTCGGCGGCGCCCTCCGGCGGGGCCGGGGCCGGGTACCCGGCCTCGTCGTAGAGGGCGGTGACGGCGGCGGCCGCCCGGGCGTCGAACACGTCGTTCTCGGGGTTCCCGCCGTCGAGGCCGACGGCGCGCAGCGCCTCCTTGAACTGCACGACGTCCGGGCCGGACACCCCGACCTGCAGCGTCCGGTAGGCGGGCAGCGCCCCGGGCAGGACGATGACGGGCCGCCCGGCGACCTCGAGGGCGATCGAGAGCCCGGCGAGGGGGTCGCCCACGGCGGGCACCCGCCCGGTCACCACCGCCGGGCCGGAGAACGCGGAGGCGTCGATGCGGACCTCCACCGAGTCGGAGTACGCCACCTCGCCGCGGAGGGTGACGTCGTTGCTCAGCGCCTCGAGCTGCACGGGCGCGGTGACCAGACCGGGCTCGGGGACGGTGTCCTCCGCCGTCGCGCCGAAGGCGAAGCGGCCCAGCAGCAACCCCGCGACCAGGCTCACGACGGCGGCGGCGGCGACGACGAGCAGGACGCGGTTGCGTCGCAGCACCGCGGCCCACCGGTTCGGGCGGGCCGCGCGGCGGGCGGCGCCGCGGCGCGCGGGCGAGTCCGCGTCGGGCACGGGGCCGGGGAGGAGTTCTTCCTCGGGAGAGGTCTGTTCCTGCTGCGGTGCCACGGGGTCAGCTCCTCTGTTCCGCGGCGGCCTTCAGCGCGTCGAGCTCGGTCTTGTGGTCGTCGACGAACCGCTGCTCCTGCTCGAAGGCGGCGTCCTCGGCCTTGGCGCGGTAGTCGGTCTCCTCGCGGCAGTCGAGGTCGGCCAGGGCCAGTTCGACCTCCTCCTTCCCGAGGGCGTCGATGGCGGCCTGGTCGACCTCGCCCTCGGGGTCCATCGACTCGTAGATCTTGTTCAGCTCCTCGTTGAGGGAGTTCTGCGCGTCGCTCTGGGCGGCGAAACCGCCGTGCCCGGCCTCGGACATGCAGCTCGACCACGCCGCGTCGGCCTCGGCGACCCCCGGCCACGACGACTGACCCTCGTAGAAGGTGCTGATCTCCTCCATCAACCCCTTGAACTCGTCCGCCTGCGTCGGGTCGTCACCGGCGACCTCGTGCTGGGCCTGGCCGTAGCAGCCGTTCTTGGTCCAGTCCCACTCGTAGGAACCGTCCTCCATGGCCGCCATGTCCTCCTCGGAGGGGGCGGGGCCGGACAGGGCCTCCTGGTAGGCCACCTGCTCGGACTCGCTGAGGCTGGCGACGAGGTCGGCGTTGGGGTCGACGTACTCCTCGGTGGGAGCCTCCTCGGCGTTCTCCGACCCGGGGGACTTCACCATCCCGTAGCCGTACTGCGACACCCACTCGCGGGAGTCGGGGTTCCATTCCTCACCGCTGCTGAACGAGACCGACGAGCTGGCGGTGTTGGGGGTGTACTCGAAACCCTGCTCGCTCATGCACCGGGCGACGAGCTCCTCCGTGCGCTTGTTCTGCTCCTCGTACTTCGCCTGCTGCTCGGCCTCACTGCCCTCGGTGCCGTAGAAGGACTCGAAGTACGCCGCCAGGGGCGGTGTGCGCTCCTCCTCCTCCCGGCCCTCGGCCGAGGACGCCGAGCAGGCGGTCAGCAGGCAGGCTGCCGCCAGGGGCAGGGTGAACAGGGCGCGACGGGTTCGGGGCATGGCTCTCTCCTCTGTGTACTGGCTGCGACAGTAGCGACACGGAGAACGGTCGCGGGTCGTTCCTGAGGATGAGATCCGGGTGTCCCGGGGATGAGATCCGGCGGGAGACGGTGCACCGTCCGGCCCCGGTGGCGGGACGCCGCGGTCCTGTCCCCCTTCCGGGGGACACGATCGCGGGCCGGTCCCGGGTGCCACCGCCAGGGGTGGCGCGAAACCCCGGTCGGCCGGGACGCGGAGCGGGGTTCAGCTGAGGAAACCGCGCAGCAGGGCGGCGCTGCCCTCCACGTGCCGCAGCATCTGCGCGCGCGCCCGGTCGGGGTCGCCGGCCAGCACGGCCGCCACGATGCGCCGGTGCTGGGCGTTGGAGTGCTGCAGGTTCGCCGCCAGCAGCGGGATGCGGTCGAGCAGGTCGTTGAGGCGGGTCCGGGCGTCGGCGACCACCGCCACCAGCGACGGCGAGCCGCTGGCCTCGGCCAGCGCCAGGTGCAGGCGCGAGTCGCAGCGGCGGTAGTCCTGCGCGGGCGCGGTGACGGCGGCCCGCAGGTGGGTGTCGAGCTCCTGCCGCCGGGCGGCGCTCAGCTCGCGCCCGGCGGCGACCTCGACCGCCCCGACCTCCACCACCCGGCGCAGGGCCAGGACGTCCTCGACCTCGGCGGGCGAGGGCGCCGGTCCCGGGCCGGGGACGGGGGAGGGGACGCGCACGAACGTGCCGCCGCTGCGACCGCGGCGGACCTCGACCCAGCCCGCCGCGTGCAGGGCCGTGAGCGCCTCCCGCAGCGTCGTGCGCGAGACCCCCAGCTGCAGGGCGAGGTCGCGCTCGGCGGGCAGCCGCTGCCCCGGCGGGACGAGGCCGAGGCGGACCGCCTGCAGCAGCCGCTCCACGGTCTCCTCGAAGGCGTTGCCGGTGCGCAGCGGGCGCAGCACCACCGGCACCGCTCCCGGTCCCTCCGGCGCGGCCGTCACGGGGGTCCCGCGCTCACCGCGGCGCTCACAACGGGGTCACGTAGGCGCTGGAGATCCCGCCGTCGACGAGGAACGTGGAGGCGGTGACGAACGAGGAGTCGTCGCTGGCGAGGAACGCCACGGCCGCGGCGAGCTCCTCGGGTTCGGCGAAGCGCCCCACCGGGACGTGGACCAGCCGGCGCGCGGCGCGCTCGGGGTCGGCGGCGAACAGCTCCTGCAGCAGCGGCGTGTTCACCGGCCCCGGGCAGAGCGCGTTGACGCGGACGCCGTCGCGGGCGAACTGCACGCCGAGCTCCCGGCTCAGCGCCAGCACCCCGCCCTTGGAGGCGGTGTAGGAGATCTGCGAGGTCGCCGAGCCCAGGACCGCCACGAACGAGGCGGTGTTGACGATGGAACCGCGCCCCTGGGCGCGCATGTACGGCAGCGCCGCCTTGCAGCACAGGTACACCGACGTCAGGTTCACCTCCTGCACCCGCTGCCACGCCTCCAGGCCGGTGGTGAGGATGGAGTCGTCGTCGGGCGGGGAGATCCCGGCGTTGTTGAAGGCGACGTCGACGGAGCCGTAGGTGCGGTGCGCGGCGGCGAACAGCTCCTCGACCTGCACCGCGTCGGTGACGTCGGTGGCGACGAACAGCCCGTCGACCTCCTGCGCCGCCGCCCGCCCCGCGGCCTCGTCGACGTCGGCGACGACGACGTGCGCGCCCTCCGAGGCGAGCCGGCGCACGGTGGCCAGGCCGATGCCGCTGCCCCCGCCGGTGACGACGGCGACCCGGCCGGGCAGCCGGCGCGACGTGGGGAGTTCCTGCGTGCTGGCGGTCACGGTGCAGCCTCTCGTGGGTGGGTCGGTTGGCCGGGTGGCTCAGGTGGTGGAGATGAAGACGTTCTTGACGTCGGTGAAGGCGTCCAGGGCGTGCGGGCCCAGTTCCCGGCCCAGGCCGGACTCCTTCACCCCGCCGAAGGGCGTGGAGTACCGCACCGAGGAGTGCGAGTTCACCGACAGGTTCCCCGCCTCCACGGCGCGCGAGACCCGCAGCGCGCGGCCGAGGTCGCGGGTCCAGATCGACCCGGAGAGCCCGTAGCGGGAGGCGTTGGCGATGCGGACGGCGTCGGCCTCGTCCTCGAAGGGCGTCACGGTGACCACGGGACCGAAGACCTCCTCGGTGGCCACCCGCACGCCGGGGTCCGGGGCGAGCACCACGGTGGGCCGGAACCAGAAGCCGGGGCCGTCCGGGGCGGTGCCGGTGAACGCCACCCGGGCGCTGCCGCCGAGGGCGTCCGGGGCGAGGAAACCCGCCACTCGGTCGCGCTGGGCGGCGGAGATCAGCGGGCCCATCTGGGCTCCGGGGGAGCGGGGGTCGGCGACCCGGACCGCCTGCACGGCCGGTTCGAGCAGTTCCAGGAACCGGTCGTGGACGCTGCGCTGCACGAGGATCCGCGACCGGGCGCAGCAGTCCTGCCCGGCGTTGTCGAACACCCCGTCGGGGGCGGTCGCCGCGGCGCGCTCCAGGTCGGAGTCGGCGAAGACGACGTTCGCGCTCTTGCCGCCGAGTTCCAGGGTGACGCGCTTGACGTGCTGCGCGGCGCCGGCCATGACGCGGCGCCCGACGGCGGTGGAGCCGGTGAACACCAGCTTGCGCACCGCGGGGTGCTCCACGAGCCGCTGCCCGACCACGTCGCCCCGGCCGGGCAGCACCTGCAGGACCCCCTCGGGCAGCCCCGCCTCCCGCGCGAGCTCGGCGACCCGCAGCGAGGTCAGGGGGGTCAGCTCGGCGGGTTTGAGGACGACGGTGTTCCCCGCGGCCAGGGCCGGGCCCAGGCTCCAGCCCGCGATGGGCATCGGGAAGTTCCACGGGGTGATGACCCCGACCACGCCGAGGGGTTCGTGGAAGGTGACGTCGAGGCCGCCGGCCACCGGGATCTGGTCGCCGAGGTGGCGTTCCACGGCGGCGGCGGAGTACTCCAGCACGTCGCGCAGGTTCCCCGCCTCCCAACGGGCGTTCCCCACGGGGTGACCGGCCTCGCGCACCTCCAGGTCCGCGAGGTGGTCCAGGTCGGCGTCGACGGCCGCGGCGAAGCGGCGCAGCAGCCGCGCGCGGTCGGCGGGGGCGACGTCGCGCCAGCCGGGGAAGGCGTCGGCGGCGCGCGCCACGGCGGCGTCGGTGCCGGCGGTGCCGGTCATCGCCACGGTGGTGAACACCTCCCCGCGGGCGGGGTCGACGACGTCGTGGGTGCCGCCTTCGCGCAGGTCCTCGCCCCGCGCGCTCACCGGGACACCGCCGCGGGGGCGTGCCGGGCGGCGGCGACCAGCGCCGCGAAGAGCCGGCGGTCGCCGGCGTCCTCCTCCGGGTGCCACTGCACGCCCAGCAGGAGAGCGGCGGCCGGGTCGGTGCCCTCCACCGCCTCCACGGTGCCGTCCTGCGCGCGGGCCGCGACCCGCAGCCCGTCGGCGAGCCGGTCCACGGCCTGGTGGTGGTAGCAGTGCACGGTGGTCTCCTCCCCGAGCAGCTCCCGGACCCGGGAGCCGGGTTCGGTGCGCACGGTGGTCGTCGCGAACTCGGCCGGTGCCCCCTGGTGCCGGCGACCGTCCAGCACGTCGGGCAGGTGCTGGTGCAGGGTGCCGCCCAGGGCGACGTTGAGGACCTGCGCCCCGCGGCAGATGCCCAGCACCGGCAGTCCCCGGCGCAGCGCGGAGCGGACCAGCGAGATCTCGTGGTCGTCGCGGGCCGGGTGCGGGGTTCCGGTGGTGCTCAGCGGCTCCTGCCCGTACCGCGCCGGGTCGACGTCCCCGCCGCCGGTGAGGACCAGGCCGTCGAGGTCGGCGAGCTCGGCGTCGGACCAGCCGGCGCCCCCCGGCTCCCGGGGCGGCAGCAGCACCGGCCGCCCGCCCGCGGCGCGCACCCCGTCGAGGTACACGGCCGGCAGCAGCGCGGAGACGACGTCCCAGATCCCGTGCCGGCTGGGTTCGAGGTAGGTCGTCAGGCCGATGAGCGGCCGGCGCCCCCCGGGGGCGCCCGGGTCAGAGGCGTTCGAAACCACGGGCGCGCTCCCAGTCGGTGACGGCGCTCTGGAACGCCTCCAGCTCCACGTGCGCGGCCCGCGCGTAGTGGTCGACGACGTCGTCGCCGAAGGCGCGGCGGGCGAGGCCGGAACCGGCGAACAGCTCCACCGCCTCCAGCAGGGTGACCGGCACCCGGGGCGCTCCGCCGGCGTAGGCGTTCCCGGTGGTCGCGTCCTCCAGCTCCAGCCCCTCCTCGATGCCGTGCAGGCCGGCCGCGAGGAGCGCCGAGACGGCCAGGTAGGGGTTCGCGTCCCCGCCCGGGACGCGGTTCTCCATGCGCAGGGACGGCCCGTGGCCCACGACCCGCAGCGCGCAGGTGCGGTTGTCGCGGCCCCACGCCACGGCGGTGGGGGCGAAGGACCCGTCGGCGAAGCGCTTGTAGCTGTTGACGTTCGGGGCCAGCAGCAGGGTCAGCTCCCGCAGCGCCGCGAGCTGGCCGGCGAGGAAGGACCGCATCACGGGGGCCATCGCGGACCCGTCCCCGCCGGGCTCGGCGAACACCGGGGTCCCGTCGAGGTCGGTGAGGCTGAGGTGGACGTGGCAGGAGTTGCCCTCCTTCTCGTCCAGCTTGGCCATGAAGGTGGCGGACATGCCCTCCTGCGCCGCGATCTCCTTGGCGCCCAGCTTGAAGACGGAGTGCTGGTCGCAGGTGGTCAGGGCGTCGGCGTAGCGGAAGCCGATCTCCTGCTGGCCGAGGTTGCACTCGCCCTTGGCGGACTCGGTGTAGAGGCCTGCGCCGTCCATCTCGTTGCGGATCCGGCGCAGCACCGGCTCGACGCGGCCGGTGCCCAGGAGGGAGTAGTCGATGTTGTAGGTGCTCGCCGGCCGCAGGTCGCGGTACCCGCTCGCCTGCGCCTCCTCGTAGGTGACGCGCAGCAGGTTGAACTCCAGCTCGGTCGCGACCAGGGCCCGCAGGCCGTGCGCCTCCAGCCGCTCCAGCTGGGCGCGCAGGACCTGCCGGGGGGAGGGGCGCACCGGCGCGGAGTCCAGCTGCAGCACGTCGCACAGCACCATCGCGGTGGCGGGGTGCCAGGGGATGCGGCGCAGCGTGGTGAGGTCGGGCCGCAGCAGGAGGTCGCCGTACCCCCGGGACCAGGAGGTGATCTCGTAGCCGTCGACGGTGTTCATCTCGACGTCGACGCCGAGCAGGTAGTTGCACCCCTCGGTCCCGTGCTCCAGGACCTCGTCGAGGAAGAACCGCCCGGTGACCCGCTTGCCCTGCAACCGGCCCTGCATGTCGGTCATGGCGACGAGGACGGTGTCGACCGCTCCGGAGGCGATGTCGCGGCGGAGTTCCTCCAGCGGCAGGGGCGCGGTCCTCCCGGTGCTCGTCCCGGTGCTGCTGCGCCTCACGGGGCCTCCTCGTGCTCAGCGGTGCCGAACCGTCCGGAATGGTCCAGCGGCGGACCATTCCGCCCATCGAAGTCCTCCCCGCCGACGGCTGTCAAGGCCCGTTGACGCCGCCGCGGGGCACGGGCATGCTCGACGTCCACCGGGAGTCCACCCGGGAGCGGGTCGACGGCGATCCGACGGTTCCACCTCGGGCACCACCCGGCCTCGGAGGTCCGCATGAGCGTGCAGCGCAACCCCTCGTCGTCGCGCGTCGACTACGACGACGTCTCGGTCGAGTACCTGCAGCAGAGGCAGTTGAAGCGCGGTGCCGCCGGCTGGGTGCTGCTGGCCGGCCTCGGGGTGGCGTACGTCATCTCCGGGGACTTCTCCGGCTGGAACCTCGGCCTCGCCGAGGGCGGCTGGGGCGGCCTGCTCATCGCCTTCGTGCTGATGGGGGTCATGTACACGTGCATGGTGTTCGGGCTGGCGGAGATGTCGTCGGCGCTGCCGGTGGCGGGTGCGGGCTACGGGTTCGCCCGGCGCGCCCTCGGCCCGCTGGGCGGGTACGCCACCGGCATCGCCATCCTCATCGAGTACGCCATCGCCCCGGCCGCCATCGCCACGTTCATCGGCGGCTACGTCCAGGCGCTGGGGTTCATGACGGACGCCAACCCCTGGCCCATCTACCTCGCCGCGTACCTCGTGTTCGTCGGCGTCCACCTGTGGGGCGTGGGGGAGGCCATGAAGGTCATCTTCGGCATCACCGCCCTCGCGGTGGTCGCGCTGGTGGCCTGGATCGTGGGGATGGTCGGGAAGTTCCAGTGGTCCAACCTCTTCGACATCGCCGCCGACGGCTCCGCCGGTTCCTCCTCCTTCCTGCCGTTCGGCTACGCGGGGGTCCTGGCCGCCTTCGTCTACGGGATCTGGTTCTTCCTGGCCGTCGAGGGTGTCCCGCTGGCCGCGGAGGAGGCCCGCGACCCGCGCCGCGACATGCCGCGCGGCATCATCGCGGCGATGCTGGTCCTGCTGGTGTTCGGCGCCGCGGTCCTCCTGCTCGCCCCGGGCGGGGCGGGGGCCTCGACGATGCAGGACTCCGGGAACCCCCTCCCCGAGGCCGTGCGCACCGCCTACGGCGAGGACAACCTGCTGGCGACCGTGGTGAACTGGGTGGGTCTGGCCGGGCTGGTGGCGAGCTTCTTCTCCATCGTCTACGCCTACTCCCGGCAGTTGTTCGCGCTCTCCCGCGCCGGGTACCTGCCGCGCTGGATGTCGGTGACGGGACGGCGCAAGACCCCCTACCTGGCGCTGATCGTCCCCGCCACCGTCGGCTTCGCGCTGGCCGCGACCACCGGGAACGGCGCGCTGCTCATCAACATCGCCGTGTTCGGCGCGACGGTGTCCTACGTCCTGATGAACCTCTCCCACATCGTGCTGCGCCGCAAGGAACCGGACCTGGAGCGCCCGTACCGCACCCCCGGCGGCGTCGTCACCACCGGCACCGCCCTCGTGCTGTCCGCGACGGCGGTGGTCGCGACGTTCTTCGTGGACGAGCTGGCGGCGGGGATCACCGCGGGCGTGTTCGTCGCGTTCCTCGCCTACTTCTGGTTCCACTCCCGCCACCACCTCGTCGCCAGCGCGCCCGAGGAGGAGTTCGCCGCGGTGCGGGCGGCGGAGGCCGGGTTGAAGTGACCCCCTCCTGGGAGGACTCCCGCCGGGCCTTCCGCGAGGGCGCGGCGTGGTTCGTCCGCACGGCGGCCCTCGTCGGCGAGCGGTGGGACGCCCCCGGCCTCGGGGAGTGGGACGTGCGCGCGCTCACCGGCCACACCAGCCGCTCCCTGACGACGGTCGAGGCCTACCTCGCGACCCCGGCCGCGGGGGTCGAGGTCGCGTCCGCGGCGGACTACTTCCGGGCGGTGAGCGCGGCGGCGGCCGCCCCCGGGGTCGCGCAGCGCGGGCGCGAGGCCGGGGAGGCTCTGGGGGCGGACCCCGCGGGCGCGGTGGCGGACCTGGCGGCGCGCGTGCTCGCGCTCGTCGACGGCTGCGACGGCACCGAGCTCGTGACGACCTTCGCCGGTGGGATGCGGCTCGCGGACTACCTGCCGACGCGCACGTTCGAGCTGGCCGTGCACACCGCGGACCTCGCCGCGGCGCTGGACCTGGCCCCCGACGTGCCCCCGGCGGCGGCGACCCAGGCGCTGCACCTGGTCACCGAGCTCGCCGTCGCCGCGGGCTCCGGCGGCGCGCTGCTGCTCGCGGCCACCGGCCGCCCGGGGCTCGCGCCGGGCTTCTCGGTGCTCTGACCGTCCCGCTCGCTCCCGCCCGCTCCCGGGCGCCCCCGGGCGCCCCCGTCGCGGGCCCGGGAATGGATCGGCACCCGGTGTCGGTTGTCGTCCCCGCCGCGTGGACGTGGAGCCGCGGGCTTCCGTGCGCCCGGTGGCCTCAGTCCCGCGACGGAAGAACCTCCATGACCGCACCCACGAACCTCCCGCCCGCCGACGGGGCGACGCCCCCCGCGCCCCCGCCCGCCCGGAGCATGGGGCGCACCGCCCTCGTGCTCGGCGGCTTCGTCGCCCTCGGGCCGTTGACCATCGACATGTACCTGCCGGCCCTGCCGACGATCGTCACGGAGCTGGAGACCACCGAGGCCGCGGTGCAGCTGACCCTGACCGGCACCCTCGTCGGCCTGGCCCTGGGGCAGCTGGTGCTCGGCCCGCTCTCCGACGCCCTCGGCCGGCGGCGGCCCCTGCTGGCCGGGACCGCCCTGCACGTCGTCGCCTCGCTGCTCGTGGTGCTGGCGCCGAACATCGCCGTCCTCGGCGTGCTGCGGGTGCTGCAGGGCGTGGGCACCGCGGCCGGCGCCGTCATCGCCCTGGCGATCGTGCGCGACCTCTACGACGGGCGCGCCGCGGCCACCATGCTCTCCCGGCTGTTCCTGGTGATCGGCGCCGCGCCCGTGCTCGCGCCGACCATCGGGGGCGAGGTGCTGCGGTTCACCTCCTGGCGCGGGATCTTCCTCCTGCTCGCCGTCTACGGGGTGGTCCTGCTGGCCGCGGGCGGCCGTGCGCTGCGCGAGACCCTGCCGCCGGAGGGCCGTCGCCCCCTGCGCGTGGGCGCCACCCTGGGGACCTACCGCGCCCTGCTGCGCGACCGCACCTACCTGGGCCTGGTCCTGGTGGCGGGGCTGGCCATGGCCGCCCTGTTCAGCTACGTGGCCGGCGCGTCCTTCGTCTACCAGGGCCAGTTCGGCCTGGACCAGCAGCAGTTCGGGCTCTTCTTCGGCGCCGGCGCGGTCTGGCTGATCGGGGCCACCCAGCTCAACCCGCTGGTCCTGCGCCGCTTCGCCCCCGCCCAGGTGCTGCTGGCCGCGACCCTCACCGGCCTGCTCGCCGGGGTGGTGCTCCTGGTGCTCGCCGCCACGGGCACCGGCGGCCTGCTCGGGGTGGCGCTGCCGCTGTGGGCGGTCCTGTTCTCCGCCGGCCTGGCCCTGCCGAACGCGCCGGCGCTGGCCCTGTCCCGCCACGGTGAAGCGGCCGGTTCGGCCGCCGCGCTGCTGGGGGCCGTCCAGTTCGGCGTCGGCGCCCTGGTCTCCCCCCTGGTCGGGGTGCTCGGCAACGACGCCCGCGCCATGGGCGTGGTGATCGTGGTCGCCCTGGCGCTGGGCAGCGCCGTGCTGGTGCTGCTCGTGAAGCCGTGGCAGCTGGTGGCCGAGACCGGGGCCCCCGTCGCCGTCGCTCACTGAGGAACCGGTGCGGGACCCGCGTCCCGCACCGGCCGGGCGGGGCCCCCCCCGCGGCCCCCCGCCCCGGGGGGCCGCTATAAAACCCCGGGGATAAACCCGTAAACAAACGGGAAAATACTTGGTAACCCC